>DATKBK010000039.1:0-3831 GCA_035514045.1 Steroidobacteraceae bacterium
TCTACCGCTGAGCTAACCGCCCATCCTTCAAGGGAGCGCAAGTCTACGCAGGCGCCTGCCGCGGTGCAATTGCCCACCGCTGCAGTTCAGGCCGCCGGTTGAGGGGCCGCAGGCCCTGTGCCACAGTCCGTGCCATGAGCAGCCAAATCCCGGCCGGCCCTTCTGCCCCCGCGCCCGGGCTCACCCATGTTTTCTCGCTGCGCGGCGAGCTCGCGCCGCCGGTGGAGCTTGGCGAGGTGGATGGCCAGCGCAAGCGCTACATCCCGGTGACCGGCGGCAAGGTCCACGGGCCGCGCCTTTCCGGCCGCGTGCTGCCGGGCGGCGGCGACTGGCAGGCCATCGCGCCCGGCGGACTCACCCTGGTACTCGCTCGCTACCACATCGAGGCCAGCGACGGCACCGTGATCGGCGTGACCAATACGGGCGTGCGCACGGCCACGCCCGAAGTCATGGAAAAGCTGGTGCAGGGCATTGAGGTTGATGCAGATGCTTACTACTTCCGCACCAATCCGGTATTCGAGGTGCGCGCCGGCGCCCATGAATGGCTGCGCCGCCACCTGTTCGTCGCGCGCGGTATCCGCAAGCCGGACCACGTGATCGTCGATTTCTACCGGGTGGACTAGAGATCGTGGGGCAGGGTGGCATCGGCTACCATGCGCCTCCCATGACAGTTGTAACCCGCTTCGCCCCCAGTCCCACCGGCATGCTGCACATTGGCGGCGTGCGCACGGCCCTGTTTTCCTGGCTGCATGCCCGTCGTCACGGCGGCAGGTTCATCCTGCGCGTGGAAGACACCGATCGGGAACGTTTCACCGACGAGGCCGTGCGCGTGATCCTGGAGGGCATGCGCTGGCTGGGCCTCAATGAGGACGAGGGTCCCTTCTTCCAGACCCAGCGCTACGACCGCTATCGCGCAGTCATCGAGCAGATGCTGGCGCAGGGCCAGGCGTATCGCTGCTACTGCTCGAAGGAAGAGCTGGACGCGATGCGCGAGGCGCAGCTGGCGCGCAAGGAGAAGCCGCGCTACGACGGCCGCTGGCGCGATTCGACCCTGGCTCCGCCACCGGGAGTCACACCGGTGATCCGCTTCCGCAACCCGCTCGACGGTGAAGTGGTGGTCGATGACCTGGTGCACGGCCGCACCGTGTTCCAGAACGGCGAGCTGGACGACCTCATCATCCGGCGCTCGGATGGCAATCCCACCTACAACTTCTGCGTGGTGGTGGATGACTGGGACATGGGCGTGACGCATGTGATCCGCGGCGATGACCACCTGAACAACACGCCCCGCCAGATCAACATGCTCAAGGCGCTGGGGGCGACGCCGCCGGCCTATGCACACGTGCCAATGATCCTCGGCGCCGATGGCGCGAAGCTCTCGAAGCGCCATGGCGCGGTGAGCGTGCTGGATTACCAGAAGGATGGCTTTCTGCCTGATGCACTGCTGAACTACCTGGTGCGTCTTGGCTGGTCGCATGGCGACCAGGAAATTTTCACGCGCGAAGAAATGATCACCCTGTTCGACATCGCCGACGTGAACAAGGCAGCCTCGGCCTTCAATCCGGAAAAACTGCTGTGGCTCAACCAGCAGCACATCATGAAGGCACCGCAGGCGACGCTGGTGGCTGCACTGCGCGAGCAACTGGCGCTGCTGGGCGTGGACAATGCTGATGAGGTGTTGTGCGGCGGAGTAGTCGAGGCGCTGCGCGAGCGCGCGAAGACCATGAAGGAGATGGCGGCCTCAAGCCTGTTGTTCTTCCTGGTGCCGGTGATGGACGAGAAGGCCGTGGCCAAGCACCTGACCGCCGAATCGAAGGTGCTGCTGGGTGAACTGGGCGGGGCATTGTCGGCGGTGAAGGAATGGAACGCGCCGACGCTGCATGCGCTGCTGACGCAGTTCGCCGAGTCGCGAGCACTCGGCCTGGGCAAGGTTGCCCAGCCGCTGCGGGTGGCAATGACGGGCGGGACAGTGTCGCCGCCGATCGACGCCACGCTGGCATTACTGGGGCAGGAGAGGGTGTTGGCCCGGCTGGAGGCGGCGCTCAGGTAGTCGGATTGATAAATACACGGCTCTGGTGTATTTATTCAACCATGAGCCTCAAGAATGTCACGATCACCCTCGACGAGCGCACCCTCGAGTGGATCAAGGAAGCCGCCGCCGAGCAGGGCAAGAGCGTTTCGCGGTTCATGAGCGACATGGCGCGGCAGCAGCTTCCCAGGGCTCATGAGTACGAGGCGGCAATGCACCGTTTCATTGCGCGTGCGCGCGCGCAGAAAGTCCCGTTGCGAGAGCCGGGCGAGAAGTTGCCGACCAGGGACGAAATCTATGACCGCCCCGTGTTTCGTCGACGCTAACGTCTTTATCTATGCAATCGATCGGACCGAGCCGCTGAAGATGGAGGTGGCGCTGGCGCTCATCGGGCGCTTGTGGAGCGAGCAACGCGCCTGCACCAGCGTCCAGGCGATCAATGAGTTCTATTCCGTCGTGACGCGCAAGCTCAGCCACGTTGTCGGACGCGAAGAGGCCTCGGCCCAGATGGAAGAGCTCCTGGAGTGGAATCCACTTCCCCTCGACTCCCGGCTGCTGCGGCAGGCCAGGGGCATTGAATCCCGATACCAGCTGAACTGGTGGGACTGCCTGATTGTCGCCGCAGCGAGAGCGCAGGGCTGCACCGTTCTCTACTCAGAAGATCTGCAGCACGGCGCTGTCTACGACAGCGTGAAAGTCGTCAATCCGTTTACTGCACAAGTGCAGGAAGAGCCAGCCCCGTACCGTGTGCAGATGGTGCCCCCACACCGCCCGCGCGGCCGCCCGCGCAAGCAGGTAGCCGCCTGAGCCGTCAGTCGCTCGCTACTTCTTCTGGCGCTTGGCGACGAACTCCTCGCCGCCCTGGCCGGCCACGTCGCGCTTGAATGAAATCTCGTCGGCCGAGACGATCTTGCCCTGATAGCTGATCTGCAGGGCCTGGCCCTGGTAGTCCAGGTTCTCCACGAAAGTCACCGTGTCCTTGTCCACCTTGCCTTCAACCAGCGGGCCTTCGCCGAGGTTTGACTTGGCGTGGCCGGTGAGCTTGCCGCCCTCCACCTTGAAGGTGTACGTGTAGGTCTGTTCGCCCACCTGGCTCTCGAACCTGGTGGTCCAGGTGCCGCTGATGTCGGGTGCGGCTGGGGCGGCGGCCAGGGCGACGGTGGCGGCGAGGCCCAGCGTGGCGACGGCGAGCAGGTCGCGGGTGACTATGCGGTAATGCTGCATGGCAATCCCCTGTTTGGTGACGCCTCGAATCGGGGCGTCTGGCCGGATGTTACGCCAGCGGGCAGGCTTCTTGACAGCCATCAGGGTGCCGCGTAACTTCGCGCCCCTCCCGCACGTGGGGCTATAGCTCAGCTGGGAGAGCGCTTGCATGGCATGCAAGAGGTCGACGGTTCGATCCCGTCTAGCTCCACCAACCTCTACCTTGAGCTCTCACGCGGCCCGCCGTTGCAGCGCTGGACTGGCACTGGCTCTCGCCAGCAGGCCGCGATTGACGGGGCTGTGCGGCTTCAATGCGAGCCGCTCCTGCACCAGCGCCCGCGAAAACGCACCCTGCCCGCCGCGTAGCGCTGCCTCGGTCAGCGTCCAGCCGATGATGTCGCGCTGGGCGTTGCTGCCGCCGAAGGCAAAGCCGAAATGGCGTGCCGCATGCAACCGCTCGACAGCCGTGACGTAGTCGCGCCGCCAGAACGCGGTGAAACCCTCGATGAGCGGCAGGCCGATGTCCCTGACCCAGCGGCCGTTCTCGTTGCCGTCGCCGGCCACGTCGCGCCAGGTACGCAGCATCTGCTCCACCTCGT
>DATKBK010000040.1:0-2263 GCA_035514045.1 Steroidobacteraceae bacterium
GTCTTCGCGCAGCGCGTAGTTGGTGCGCCGCGCCGGCGGCACGGTCGGATCGGTGTAGCCACCCGCCCACGGCTCGAGGCAGGTGTCGATGTACAGGGCGCCGCGCTCCCAGCAATGCTTGATGAGCGCCACGCTGGCCACATCGACCGACAGATTCACCAGGAAATCGCCGCGGCCGAGCAGCCCGTCGAGCACGCGCCGGTAGTTCTCGCGCACCAGCGGCTCGACGATGAAACGCACGCCGAACTTGTCGGCCTCGGCGCGCCCGGCCTCGTCGGCCGTGACCACCACGATACGCGAAGCCGGAATGCCGATATGACGCAGGATCAGCGGCAGCACGCCCTGCCCGATGCTGCCAAATCCGACCATCACCACGCGGCCGGGAAAATCAACGTAGACCTTGTCACTCATCGCCATGCCAATCCTCAACCTTCTAGTCTGTGCCAGCCGGACGGCAGTGTCCGTTCGAAACCCGGCAGCGCCTCGACGCGCCGCAGCCAGCGCGCCAGCTGCGGATAGTGCACTTCTGCCGGCAGGAACCTGCTTGCCAGCTCGCGCGCTCCGGGCTGCAATAAAGCCC
The DNA here is from genome assembly GCA_035514045.1 of Steroidobacteraceae bacterium. Taxonomy (GTDB): domain Bacteria; phylum Pseudomonadota; class Gammaproteobacteria; order Steroidobacterales; family Steroidobacteraceae; genus ZC4RG30. Next base: position 581 of record DATKBK010000040.1, read on the forward strand.
GATGCAGCACGCGGATGCAAGGAAAAATCGCGACGTCCGCCGCCGATGGCGCATCGCCGACGATCCAGTCGCCCTTCGATAATCGGCCCTCGATGGTGCGCGCCTCGCGTGCCACCGTATGCATCGCGCGCACCAGCGCCGGCTCGCCGAAACGCGGCGCGGGCTTCACCAGCTCGCTCACCAGCCGCATGAGGTCGGCTTCGATATAGGCCTGGAATTCGTTGATCACCCGCATGATCACGCCTGCTTCTTCGGGGCTGCGCCCGAACAGCGGCGGCTGCGGATATTTGAGATCGAGGTAATAGATCACGGCCAGCGACTCGAACACCACGTAGTCGCCGTCGCGCAGCACCGGCAGGCGTCCGCGCGGGTTCATCGCCATCAGCTGGGGCGACTTGTGCTCCTGGAAGTCGGTCTGCAGGCAGTGGCCTCGCCACTCCACGCCCTTCAGCTGCAGGGCGAGCAGCACGCGCCAGCAGAACGGACTGCCGCTCCCCCAGTAAACGTCGATCACCTGCCGATTGTAACGGTGAATTGTGCGTGGCGGCGCATGGCGCGATGATGCACGCATGGTCACCACTGCAGATGTCGCACCTTTGATCACCACCGACGGCCTTAACTCCCGGCTCGGTGCCCCCGGGCTGCTCATCGTGGATTGCCGCTTCGACCTGGCCGACGCGCAGGCCGGGCGCGCCGCATACGCGGCCGGTCACATCCCGGGTGCGGTGTTTGCCGCCATGGAGCATGACCTTGCCGCGCCCCGCGGGGCCGGCGGCCGCCATCCGCTGCCGACGCCGCGCGAATTTGCCGCTGTACTCGGCCGCTGGGGATTCACGGCCGCGTCACAGGTCATCGCCTACGATCAGGGTGGTGGCGCAGCTGCGGCGCGCCTGTGGTGGATGCTGCGATCGCGCGGACACCGCCAGGTGCAGGTGCTGGATGGCGGCTGGGCCGCCTGGGTCGCATCCGGCGGAGCGACGGAGACGGCCGTTGCTGCCCGTACGCCGACCGAAGTGTCCGAACGGTCATTCTCGGGCGTGCTGGACGGCGCACAGGTGACGGCCGCGCTGGTGGCCAGGAGCATCACGCTGGTCGACGCCCGCGCAGCCGACCGTTTTGCCGGCCGCAACGAGAGCATTGATCCGGTTGCAGGCCATGTACCCGGGGCAGTGAATCACCCGTACCTGCAGAATCTGGGCGCGCAGCAGCGCTGGCTTGAACCGGCAGAACTGCGACAGCGCTGGGCACCGGAACTGGGCGCAGCGGTGAACCGGCCGATCGTGATGATGTGCGGCTCGGGCATCACCGCATGCCACAATCTGCTGGCGCTGGAGCTGGCAGGACACGCCGGCGCGCGGCTGTACGCCGGCAGCTGGAGTGAATGGATCACCGACCCGGCCCGGCCGGTCGCCACGGGAGAATGAACGCTTGAAAGCCGACACGCGCAGCCCCAACCCGGCCGCAGGCAATGGCTGGAGCATCGAGGACTCGCTGGACCTTTACCAGATACCCGCCTGGGGCAAGGGCTATTTCTCGATCAATGCGGCTGGCCACCTGGTGGTGCGCCCCGACACCACGCCGGAGCACGAAATCGACCTGCAGGAAGTGGTGGAGGGGCTGGCCGAACGTGACCTGCGCGCACCGCTGGTGGTGCGGTTCTCCGACATCCTCAAGCACCGCCTG
>DATKBK010000041.1:0-11356 GCA_035514045.1 Steroidobacteraceae bacterium
CGCTGGCGGCGCATGCAGATCGCCGAGCCGCTGCGCCAGGAGATCACGCCGAAGAACATCCTGATGATCGGCCCCACCGGCTGCGGCAAGACCGAGATCGCGCGGCGGCTGGCGCGGCTGGCCAATGCGCCGTTCGTGAAGGTCGAGGCCACCAAGTTCACCGAAGTGGGCTACGTGGGCCGCGAGGTCGACTCCATCATCAAGGAACTGGCCGACGTGGCGGTGAAGATGACGCGCGAGGAAGAGAAGGCCCGGGTGCGCGAACGCGCGGCCGATGCCGCCGAGGAGCGGATCCTCGACGCGTTGCTGCCCCGGCCCCGCGCCGCGATGGGATTCTCCACCGACGAGCCGGCGCAGCCGCAAGGCACCGAGACGCGCCAGCGTTTCCGCAAGATGCTGCGCGAAGGCGCGCTGGACGAGCGCGAGATCGAGCTCGATCTGGCCGCGAATCCTCTGGGCGTCGAGATCATGGCGCCGCCGGGCATGGAAGAGATGCAGCAGCAGCTGACGCAGATGTTCAGCAACCTCGGCGCGGGCCGCACCAGGAGCCGCCGCCTGAAGGTGGGCGAGGCAAAGAAGCTGCTGCTCGACGAAGAGGCCGGCAAGCTCATCAACGAAGAGGAAATCCGCGCCCGCGCGCTTTACAACGCCGAGCAGAACGGCATCGTGTTCATCGACGAGATCGACAAGATCGCGCGCCGCCAGGACACCATTGGCGCGGATGTGTCACGCGAGGGCGTGCAGCGTGACCTGCTGCCGCTGGTCGAGGGTTGCACCGTGTCGACCAAATACGGCGCGATCAAGACCGATCACATGCTGTTCATCGCCTCGGGCGCCTTCCACATGTCGAAGCCCTCGGACCTGATCCCCGAGCTGCAGGGTCGCCTGCCCATCCGGGTCGAGCTCTCCGCGCTGACGGCCGATGACTTCGTGCGCATCCTCACCGAGCCGGACGCCTCGCTGACGGCGCAGTACACGGCGCTGCTGGGGACCGAGTCGGTGAACCTGGCCTTCACGCCGGAGGGCGTGCGACGCATCGCCGAGGTGGCCTGGCAGGTCAACGAGCGCACCGAGAACATCGGCGCGCGGCGCCTGCACACGGTGATGGAGCGGCTGCTGGACGCGGCATCCTACGACGCCGCGGACAAGCCGGGCGAGACCGTGACCATCGATGCGGGCTACGTGGACCAGTACCTGACGGCGCTGGCAAAGGACGAGGACCTGAGCCGCTACATTCTGTAGCGGCAGTTCATGCTGCGTCGCAGCAACCAATCAGGAGGACTTGGCTTTCCTGGGGGTCCTGGCGGCGGGCCGCGCTGCCGGCCTTGCGGCGGCCACCGGGGCGGGCTTGGCGCGCTTCACCACCTTGCCGGCCTTCGGGTCTTTCGGCCGCGACTTGCCGAACGAGCCAGCATAGATCTTGCCGCGGCGGGTCCTGCGATCACCTTTTCCCAAGAGATTCTCCGTAAGCACTGTTTGCGTAAGGCCGCGCAGTCTAGGAAACGCCGCAAGGACTGTCCACAATGCATGCGCGATGAGGAATCTTCACGGCGGCCAGGACCTGGCGGCGGCAGAAAAAAGAAAGGCCGGACATCATGTCCGGCCGAGCTTTGACAAGACCCCCAATTGGCCCGCCACTTTCCCCAAGCGCCGGACCGATGGAGATGATGCGCCAGCCGATTTCAGAAAGCTAGTCTTTTGGGCAACCAGTTTGGTTGTTAAGCAACGCGCAAGCCGGAACGGCGCGTATCGTTTGAGTTTTAAATTGCCGCGGCAGCATTCAAGGCCTACATGAGTCAGCAGAACAGCAGTGGAGAAACCGACTTCGGCTTCGAGCAGGTCGCGTGGCAGGACAAGGCGCGCCGCGTGCGCGGCGTGTTCGATTCAGTGGCGGGCAACTACGACCTGATGAACGATCTGATGTCGGCGGGAGCGCACCGGCTGTGGAAGCGTTTCACGCTGTCGTGCACCAATCTGCGCGCCGGACAGTGCGCACTGGATGTGGCCGGCGGCACCGGCGATCTGTCACTGGGCATGCTGCAGCAGGTGGGCACGGCAGGCCTGGTCGTGCTCACCGACATCAACCGCGAAATGCTCACACGCGGACGCGACCGGTTGATCGACGCGGGCCATGCGGCGAATTCGCGGGTGGCGCAGGCCAACGCGGAATGCCTGCCTTTCAAGCCTGGTCAGTTCAACTGTGTGACCGTCGGCTTCGGCCTGCGCAACGTCACCGACAAGCTGGCCGCGCTGCGCTCGATGCGCAGCATGCTCAAGCCCGGTGGTCAGCTCATCGTGCTGGAGTTCTCGCAGCTGGCCGTGCCGGCGCTGCGGCCGCTGTACGACACCTACTCTTTTCGCGTGCTGCCCTGGCTGGGGCAGATGGTGGCGGGCGATGCAGCCAGCTATCGCTACCTGGCCGAGTCGATCCGCAAGCATCCGGACCAGGAGACATTGCTGGGCATGATGCGCGAGGCGGGGCTCGAGGATTGCAGTTACCAGAATCTGTCGGGCGGCATCGTCGCCGTGCATCGCGGTTACGTGTACTGATGCTGACGCAGAAGATACAGGCGCTGCTGGATGAGCAGGTTGCAGGCTCGCCCCGGGCGCGTGAACTGCTGGCGCTGCTCGACGGGCGGCGGATGCGCATCGTGGCGCGGCACACGCCGTGGGAGCTGTCGCTGCTGGCGCAGGAGGGTCGGCTGCGGGTGCTGCGTGGTGACGCAGGGAGCGCGAACGCGGCATCGGACGCAGGTCGGACCACAGCTGCGGACGCTACGCTCACGGGCACGCCCTTTGGCCTGTTGGGGCTGCTGCGCGAGGACCCGGCGGCCGTGATCCGGCGTGGTGACGTGACGCTGGCCGGCGATGGCGAGATCGGCGCGCGCTTCCAGGAGCTGGCCATGCTGTTGCGCCCTGACCTGGAGGCGGCGCTGGCCGGTGTGGTGGGAGATATCCCGGCCTGGGGCGTGGGTTCACTGCTGCGCAAGGCGCTGGCCTTCGGTCGCGCCAGCGTCGCCACCCAGGCCACCAATGTCGGCGAGTACCTTGCCCACGAGCGTCGCCTGCTGGTGCCGCGCGCCGAGGCGCGGCAGTTCATCGAGGAAGTGGACGCACTGCGCGAACAGACCGACCGCCTCGCCGCGCGCGTGGCGCAGCTCGAAGCACGGGTGACCCGGCCATGAGGCGGCGCGTGCTCGCGCGGCTGATCGCCATCCAGCGCGCCGTCGCCCGCCACGACCTGATCGAATTCACGCGCGGCACCGCCGTGCATGGCCGGCTGCGCCTGGTCCAGGCCCTGTCGCCGTGGCTGTGGCTGCGGCGGCGTCACGCGGGCGATCGCGGCCAGCGCCTGCGCCTGGCGCTGGAGGAACTGGGCCCCGTATTCGTCAAGTTCGGCCAGGCCATCTCCACCCGGCGCGACCTGCTGCCGCCGGACATCGCCAACGAACTGGTGAAACTGCAGGACAATGTGCCGCCCTTCGACGGCGAGGTCGCACGCCGCATTGCCGAGACCGCACTGGGCGCGCCGGTGACGGCGCTGTTCGGCAGCTTCGACCCCACACCGCTGGCCGCCGCCTCCATCGCCCAGGTGCATGCCGCCACCCTGCCCGACGGCCGCGAGGTGATCGTCAAGATCCTGCGCCCCGGCATGCGCGAGCAGATCGCGCGCGACATCGAGGTGCTCTACGCGCTGGCCCGCTTCGCCGACCGCCATTGGACCGAGGCCGCACGTCTGCGTCCCATCGAGATCGTGCGCGAGTACGAGAAGACCATCCTCGACGAGCTGGACCTGATGCGCGAGGCCGCCAACGCGGCGCACCTGAAGCGCAATTTCGCCGGTGACCCGCGCCTGCATGTGCCCGAGGTGTACTGGGACCTGTGCCGCGACAACGTGATGGTGATGGAGCGCGTGCACGGCATTCCCATCGGCGACATCGCGCGCCTCACCGAACTGGGCGTGGACTTTCGCAAGCTGTCCGAGAATGGCGTGGCGATCTTCTTCACCCAGGTGTTCCGCCACAATTTCTTCCACGCCGACATGCATCCCGGCAACATCTTCGTGATTGCCGACAGTCCCGCCGAGCCGCGCTACGCCGCGGTCGACTTCGGCATCGTCGGCTCGCTCAGCGAGTTCGACCAGGAATATCTGGCGCAGAATTTCCTCGCCGTGTTCGACCGCGACTACCGACGCGTTGCCACGCTGCATGTGGACTCAGGATGGGTGCCGCATGACACCCGGGTGGAGGAGATGGAATCGGCCATCCGCACCATCTGCGAGCCCATCTTCGACCGGCCGCTGAAAGACATCTCGTTCGCGCTGGTTTTGCTGCGGCTGTTCGAGGCGCTGCGGCGCTTCGATGCAAAGATCCAGCCGCAGCTGATCCTGCTGCAGAAGACCATGTTCAACATCGAGGGATTGGGGCGGCAGCTGTATCCGGAGCTGGACATCTGGAAGACGGCGAGCCCGATCCTGCGGGAGTGGCTGCGCGAGAAGCATCATCCGGTGAATGTGGCGCGACGGTTGTGGAAGCAGATGCCGGAATTCCTGACCGCGCTGGAGGCGGCGCCAGTGGCGCTGCGGCAGCAGGTGGTGGCGGCGGCTCGGCCAGGACCATCGGTGACGGCGTTTGCCGCTGACGCGCACCGGATCGCGGCGGGCGATGGCGGCCGCCGCCCGGTGCGTGACAATGCCATCGCCGCGGCACTCGTACTGCTGGCCGGAGTGATTGGCCTGTCGGTGGAACGCATTCCGGCTGCCGCAGCGTGGATTGCAGTAGCGGTAGGCGCGGTCTGGTTGCTGACGGGCGTGCTGCTCCGGCACAGGCGGCCAATGTGACCAGTGCTCGCTATGTCGGCACCGCCGCCACAACGTCAACATGCAGCGCCGCCAGCCCCTTGTCGAAACTGGCCAGCTTGCCCCCACGTTGCCTTGCCAGGGCGGCGAGGTAGGCATCCGTGATCTGTCGATGCCCCACCACTCCCGTCCAGCCGACTGCCGCATAGTCGAGGTCGTCCGCCCAGAAGCGATGGCGTGGGTGCGACGTGAAGACATTCAACACCTGCATGGCAATCGACACATCCGGCACCGACCCGGTGCGCATCATCATGCGCAGCAAGGCACCTTGCGTCGTAGGGCAGGTGGCAAAGGAAGCCGAATGCGATCCGAACCAGCGGGCGGCGGCCTCATGATGCACATGCGAGGCGTCGGCGAGGGCAATGAGGACGTTGGCATCGAGCAGAAAAGTCGTCTCGGGACGCACATTCAAGGCTCATCCTCCAGCGCCTTGACGTCCTCGCTGCTGATCGGACGCGGCGATCGCACGGTTGGCAGTCCGGTGGAGGGGTCGACTACGTAAGGTGGGGTACCTGACTCGGCGACACCGCCGGGGGGCTTGAGCCCTCGGCGCATGAGGTACTCAACCGTCTGACTCAGATTGCGGCCGGTGTCGCGAGCCAGACTGACGGCGATCCGGTGCAGATCTTCCGGGAGATCAACGGTGGTTCTCATCAGTGCATCATGATGCATCATCATCTTGATGTCAAAAGGGCCACCCCCTGACGCCGCCCCCGCTGCTAAGTTGGCGACGCCGTCGACAGGAACGGAAGTTTGCCGAGGGATTCCATGGGTCGAATGATCAGGCTGATTCTGCCCGTGATTGCGCTCCTCCATGCGTCAGCGGTTCGAGCGGACCTCTACGACAGCGATGAGGAACTCATGCGGCATCTGCTGTCCACGGACCCGATACTGAGCCGTGTCTCCGGCGGGTGTAGCGACGGCCGCATAGATCGAAGCGGCAACGACGGATTGGCACGTTTCACGTTTACCGCGCGTTGCCCCGCACCGCCGCCGGAGGACGATTGCCCTGCTTATCGTGTGACGGCCCAGGGCACTGTGGATACGGCGAGCCTGGCAACCATCCGCGACTTGCGCATGGAACTGCTATGCAGCGACGGCGCGGGCGCCGCGGCACAGGTCGGCGCAAGCTTTCGCGGTGCTTTCGATGTCGTGACGGCGCTGACGCTGGTCTATGGCCGGACTCCCTGGAGCGACGCGCTGACGCCGCCGCCGCGCAGTCAGCACAGCTGTCATGCCTGCTCGCCGATGCTCGGCGGCGCGATCTTCAGCAGGGACGGCGAGCGATGGCGAACTCAGCAGCCGCTTGTCTGTCCGCATACCGGACTCCGCGGGCCCCGGCGCCTGCCCGGTGCCCGCCGTCGGGCTTGATGTCGCCATCATCGATGACGAGCGGCCCGGGGACTCCGGGCTGTTCGATCTCGTCGTCGATAGCGCATGGAACGAGGCAGTCTGCCGCGACGTCGCGTTCGACGGTGGTCCCGGCATCATGGCGTCGGGTGAAGCCTGCCGCCGGCGCGCTCGTTACCGCTTCGAGGATGGTGAGTACCGTCTTGTAGCGACCGAAGTCGATGTCTGTACGGCAATACCAGAGCGCACCGTATCGCTGCGGGGCTAGCGCAACCTGTTCCCGGCGCGCCAGGTGAGCCAAGCCACCACGCCGCCCGCCAGCGAGATCCATGCCAGCAGCTTCAGGTCGCCATGCAGCATCGGCGCGACCATCCCCATCACCAACGCGCCGATGCCAAGCGCGATGAAGGATTGCACCGAGGCGGCGGCGCCGCGGGTCTTCGGATGCATGTCGATCATCTCCAGCGACAGCACCGGATAGGTGAGCTGCGCGCCACCTGCCATGCAGAACCACAGCAACTGCACGATGAGAAGGGGCACGTGGTCTGACACCGAGTGGGCCAGCGCACCGAAGGCCGCGGAAAACCACAGCAGTCCGAAGCCGATGCGAAGCTGGGTCGAGCGCTCGACCACACCGGCCATGCGTCCGCTGACGAACGAGGAAATCATGAACCCGAGCACCACGGGAATGAAGATGTAGTGGAACTGGGTCTCCCTGAGACCCCAGCGCTTCAGGATGATGGCGGGCGCGGAGCCGATGTAGATGAACAGGGAGGCGATGGCCAGTGCCGCGGAAATCGCCAGCAGGAAGAATGCCTTGCCGGTGGCGACGCGCCAGCAGTTGCCGATCAGCACGCGGACCTTGAAGGGTGTGCGTCGCGCGGGCGGGTGGGTCTCGGGCAGCAGCAGCATGCAGGCCACCATCAGCACGCCGCCGAGCACCACCAGCATGCCGAACACCCAGCGCCAGCCCAGCGACACATGCACCCAGCCCCCGATCACCGGCGCCACCGCGGGCGCCAGCGAAAACACCAGCATCATGCTGCTCATCAGCTTCTGGGCATTGGCGCCGTCGAACATGTCGCGCACCACGGCACGCGCCACCGTTGGACCGATGCCGGCCGCCAGGCCCTGCAGCACGCGGAAGAACAGCAGCGCACCGAAGCTGGGCGCAAGGAAGCAGCCGATGGAGCCGGCTGTATAAAGGACCAGCCCGCCGATCACCACGCGTCGCCGCCCGAGCGCATCGGAAAGTGGACCGTGGACCAGGGAGAAACAGGCGAACGGCAGCAGGTAGGCGGTGATGATCTGCTGCACCTTCCAGTCGCCGATGCCGTATTCCTGCGCGATAGTGGGCAGAGAGGGCAGGAAGGTGTCGATCGACAACGGACTGATCATCGACAGGCTGGCAAGCAGGATGGTGATGCCCAGCGCCGGAGCACCGCGCGAATTGGCGATCTTGATTCTCAATGGCACCCCCGCGCCGAAGACTACGGGCCGTCGCGCAGGCGCCGCAACAGTGCGGCCGGGGATTCTCCCTTTTCCATGGCTTCGATAATCGCAGATCCCACCACTACGCCATCGACATGCGGTGCCAGCGCAGCCACCTGCGCGTGCTCGCGGATGCCGAACCCGGCACAGACGGGCACGGGCGAGAGCTTGCGCACGCGCTTGAGGTAGTCGATGGTTTGCTGCGACACGCCCGCCTGCCCGCCCACCGAACTGCCAGTGGTGCCGGTCATTGATACCGCATAGACGAAACCCTGCGCGCTGCGGCACAGCTGTTCCAGTCGCGCCAACGGCGTCACCGGCGTGACCATGCGGATCAGTGCCAGGCCGTGCGCGCCAAGGGCCTGCTCGAACGCGCCGCTCTCCTCGATGGGCAGGTCCGGCACGATGAAGCCACTGATACCCACCGCTGCGGCGTCGCGCGCCAGCCTTTCAAGACCATAGGCGAGCATGGGATTGAAATAGCCCATGAACACCAGCTGTGCATTCAGCTTCGGCAGCGACTTCATGGCGTCGAGGATCCATGCCAGCGTAACGCCCTGCGCCAGCGCGGCGAAACTCGAGCGCTGGATGGTGACGCCATCGGCCATGGGATCGGTGAACGGCACGCCGATCTCCACCATGTCGGATTCGGCAGCCAACGCCCGCAGATCGTCGAGGAAGCGATCTTTCGACGGATAGCCGGCAGTGAGAAACGTCACCAGCGCCACGCGCTCGCGGCGCACGGCGCGCAGCGAGTCGGCGAGCTTCTGTGCGGGAGTCTGGCTCACGACTGCGCTCCGCCCTGCCCGGCCAGCAGCGTGGTCTGCAAGGTGGGCATGTCCTTGTCGCCGCGGCCCGAAAGCCCCACGAGGATCCGCTTGCCGGGATAACGCTTCGCCAGCTCACGCGCGCCCCACAAGGCATGCGCGCTTTCCAGCGCCGGCAGCACGCCCTCGTGGGTGCTGCACTCCTGCACGCAGTCAAGTGCGTCCCGATCCAGCGCCATCAGGTATTCGGCGCGACCGATGTCGCGCAGCAGCGCGTGCTCCGGGCCCACACCTGAGTAGTCGAGGCCGGCGGAGACCGAATGCGTCTCCTGCACCTGGCCATCCTCATCCTGCAGCAGCAGCGAGTAGGTGCCGTGCAGCACGCCGGGCCGGCCCGTGGCCATGCGCGCGGCATTGTCGCCCAGCCCGGGGCCGCGACCGCCGGCTTCCACGCCGAAGATCTTCACCGACGCATCGCCGAGGAAGGCATGGAACAGGCCGATGGCATTCGAGCCACCGCCCACGCAGGCCACGAGCAGGTCGGGCAGGCCGCCGGTGCGCTCCAGGATCTGCGCGCGCGCTTCGCGACCGATGATGGCCTGCAGCTCGCGCACCAGGTAAGGATAAGGATGCGGCCCCAGCGCCGAACCCAGGCAGTAGTAGGTGCCCGCCGGATCGGCCACCCAGTCGCGGAAGGCTTCGTCGATGGCGGCACGCAGCGTGCGATCACCGCTGGTAACCGGCACCACAATGGCGCCCATCAGCCGCATGCGGCCGACATTGGGCGCCTGGCGTGCCATGTCCACCTCGCCCATGTACACCGTGCAGGGCAGGCCCACGCGTGCGCAGGCAGCCGCGGTGGCAACACCATGCTGGCCTGCACCGGTCTCTGCCACCACGCGCTTCGCACCCATGTGGCGCGCGATCAGCGCCTGACCCAGCGCGTTGTTGATCTTGTGCGCACCGGTGTGCGCCAGATCCTCGCGCTTGAACCAAACCTCCGCGCCCCAGCGGCGGCTCAGGTTGCGCATCGGCGACAGCGCTGTGGGACGCCCCACCCAGTCGCGCAGTTCGCCGGCAAGCTCCTGTCTGAAATCCGCCGAGGGCAGAATGTCCTGCACGGCCAGCGCAAGGCGATCAAAGGCCGGCACCAGCGTTTCTGGAATGTAGCGGCCGCCATAGGGGCCGAAACGCCCATGCGCATCGGGCAGCTTGCCGGCCAGCAATTCGGCCAGCAGGCGTTCGCGCGTGGGCTTGTCCATCGCAGCAGTCATGTCATTGCTCCAGTTGGCTGGCAGGCGGCGAATGCCGCGCGCGCCAGGCCCACGAATTCCTCGATCAAAGCCGGACTCTTGCGGCCCGGGGCTTCTTCCACGCCGCTCGACACATCCACGCCGAAGGGACGCACGCTCGTGATGGCATCGGTGACGTTGGCGGGCCGCAGCCCGCCGGCAAGGATCAGCTCGCAGCGCCCCGCGAGCTGCCTGGCCCTGCTCCAGTCCGCCACCTCGCCGGTGCCACTGCGCAGCCCCTCGAACAGCACCCGGTGGTCAGCACGCAAGCCCGCTTCATCCTCTTGCCCGCGCGAACCGCGCAGCACCGGCCAGGCCGCAACGCCGGGCGGCAATGTGATGCCCTGAAAATCCCGGCTGTCGGTCTGCAGCACGTCGGGCCGGAAGACCTCGAGGATCAGCTCCACCATCTCCCCTGAAGGATGCTGCGTCACCGCCACGCACAGCGCACGACCACGGGCCGAGCGCGCCAGTTCCGCCGCCTGGCGTGGCGTCACCTGCCGCGCCGAGGGTGCAAACACGAAGCCGATGGCATCCGCGCCCGCGGCCAGTGCAGCCGCCACAGCACGCGTGTCGTTCATGCCGCAGATCTTCACGAAGCCCATGGGCTAGCGCGCTCCGCGCCCGGCCGCGAGCATCGCGGCCAGCAGCGCCGCCGGGTCGCCGGCCGTCATCAGCGCGCTGCCAACCAGCGCCATGGTGTAACCGGCACTGGCCAGCCGCGCGGCGTCGGCCGCATGCGCAACACCGCTCTCGGCCACGCGCGGCACACCGTCGGGCAGCAGCGCCACCAGTTCTTCCAGCCTGCCCGGCACCATCGTGAGCGTGGTGAGGTCGCGGCTGTTGACACCCACCAGCAGCGGTACGCCCCTGCCGCCATGCGCCGCGAGCAGGTCCACGGCCACGCGGATGTCCGCCTCGTCGAAGGTCTCGATCAGCACGAACAGGTCCAGTCGCGCGGCGGCCTCAATCAGCGCGTCCAGTTCGCGCCGCTCCAGCATGCGCACGATCACCAGGACGCCGCCTGCACCGGCAAGGCGCGCTTCGGCAATCTGATACGGATCGACCAGGAAATCCTTGCGCATCGCCGGCACTCCACCGGCTGCCCGCAGGGCATGCGCGGCCTGTTCCAGATGATGCAGCGATCCCTCGAAGCGCTCCGGTTCGGTAAGCACCGAAACTGCCGCGGCGCCGGCGCGCGCGTAGTCAGCCACGCGTGCGGCGACATCCGCGGTGCCCGCCGCCAGCTGCCCCACTGCTGGTGAGCGCAGCTTCACTTCGGCGATCACGTCAAAGCCCCGCAACGAAAGTGCCAGGCGCGGCGGCGGCGGCGCGCTTTCTGCCCGCTGCCAGATTTCGGCATCGCTGTGCAGCTGCCGCGCCTCAGCCACGCGCCGGCTGCTGCTGGCCGCCATCAGCGCGAGAAAATCCGCGCTCATGGCGCCGCCCCGCGCGCAAACGCGGCCAGTCGCGCCAGTAGATTGCTGGCCCGCCCATCGTCGATGGCCGCGGCGGCCATTGCCGCCGCAGCAGCGGGCGTGTGCGCCCGGCCTGCCACTTCCAGTGCCAGCGCCGCGCGCAGCACCAGCGCATCACGG
>DATKBK010000042.1:0-3125 GCA_035514045.1 Steroidobacteraceae bacterium
ATATCGGGAAAGACCATTACGAAAGTGAGCCTCGCCGTGGCCGTTGCCTGCGCCGTGAGCTTTGGCTGTGTCGCCGCCCAGCAAGGCCCCCCTGGCGCAGGCCCTCCCGGCGCGCAGCAAGCCGCTCCTGTCGTCGCCCCCACGGGGCCCAACGATCCAGCCAAGATGAGTTTCTTCGTCACCAGCACCGCGCCGGGCGGCGGCGACCTGGGTGGCATCGCGGGGGCGGATGCCCATTGCACCACATTGGCCCGCGCGGCCGGCTCGCCCGTCACCAGAACCTGGCGCGCCTATCTGTCCTTGGCCCCCATGGGCAACCAACCGCAAGTCGACGCGCGCGACCGGATTGGCAAGGGTCCCTGGTACAACGCCAAGGGCGTCGAGATCGCTTCCAGCGTCGATGACCTGCACAGCGAAAATCCGAAGATGAGCAAGGCCACCAACCTGACGGAAAAGGGCGAGATGAACCCCGGGCGCGGCGACACGCCGAACGTGCATGACGCCCTGACGGGCTCGAACGCCCAGGGCCGCCTGGCGCCACCGGAGGTGAACGCGCCGCGGGGGTCGGAGCCGCCGTTGCCGCTGCCGTCGAACATGACCTGCAACAACTGGACGAGCAACGATCCCCAACTTGTCACCATGCAGGGTCACATCGATCGCGCGGGCTTTGTGCCGGCCGCCACCTCGTGGAACACCGCCCACCCCTCGCGGGGCTGCAGCGTTGCCGGCATCGCCTCGACCGGCAGCAAGGGACAGTTCTACTGCTTCGCCATCGACTGAGGGCAGGGCGGCGGGGCGGGCCGTCGGATCCGGCGCGGTGCTCGTGCCGGAAAGCGTACCCGAGGTGGTCTATGTGGTGGCGCCAACTCCGGTCACGCGTCCAGCGGGTGACGATGGGCGCCTCGGCGAGCGTGGCGCCCCTGCTTAATATTGCAATGAGTCTCTCGCACGCCGAGAGAACCAACAGACCCGCAGCCAACTCCTTCCGGCCCGCATAGCTCTCACGCTTAAGCGGCCACGGAAGGTAGCGCTATCAATACTACGCCCGCGCGCTGCATGGCATGATTCGGCACGACCAGAAGGGGGGGCCGCATGAGTCCAGTTGCCCGCGACACGCAGGCAGCCACTGGGGGGGTGAAGGTCGGCCGGTACCGCTGGCGCGTCTGCGCCATGCTGCTCGCCGCCACCACGATCAACTACATCGACCGCCAGGTGCTGGGCGTGCTCGCACCATTCCTGCAGGAGGAAATCGGCTGGAGCGAGCTTGAGTACAGCTACATTGTCACCGCGTTCCAGGCCGCCTACGCCATCGGACTGCTGTGCGCCGGCACCATCATCGACCGGTTTGGCACGCGCATTGGCTATGCACTGGCCATCGGCATCTGGAGCGTGGCGGCGATGAGCCATGCGCTGGCAACGGGCGTGCTGGGGTTCATGGCGGCGCGCTTCGCGCTGGGGCTGGGCGAGGCGGGAAACTTCCCGGCCGCGATCAAGACCGTCGCCGAATGGTTTCCGCAGCGTGAACGCGCGCTGGCCACCGGCATTTTCAACTCGGGTTCGAATGTCGGCGCCATCGTCGCGCCCCTGCTGGTGCCCGTGGTCGCGGTGACCTTTGGCTGGCAGGCGGCGTTCCTGTTCACCAGCGTGCTGAGCGCGGCGTGGCTGATCACCTGGCTGCTGACCTATCGCACGCCCGAGCAGCAACCCCGGCTGTCGGCGGCCGAGCGTGCCTACATCGGCCACGAGCCGGTGAGCACGGCGCGCCTGCCGTGGCTGGGCCTGCTGCGCCACCGCCAGACCTGGGCGTTCATCGCCGCCACGTTCCTTACCGATCCCATCTGGTGGTTCTTCCTGTTCTGGCTGCCGAAGTTCCTGAACGCCGAGCACGGGCTGACGCTGCTGGGGCTGGGCCTGCCGCTGATCATCATCTACCTGGTGGCCGATGTCGGCAGCATCGGCGGCGGCTGGATCGCGGGCCGGTTCATCAAAATGGGCTGGAGCACCAACCGTGCGCGCAAGGGCGCCATGCTGGTGTGTGCACTGGCGGTGGTGCCGGTGATGTTTGCCGCCAAGGCCGAGAATCTGTGGCTGGCCGTGGCGCTGATCGGCCTTGCCACAGCAGGCCATCAGGGCTGGTCGGCCAATGCCTTCACGCTGACCTCGGATCTGTTCCCGCGTCGCGCAGTGGCCACTGTGGTCGGTATCGGCGGCTTCGCAGGCGCAGTGGGCGGCATGCTGATCTCCACCATCACCGGCCTATTGCTGGAGTCCACCGGCAGTTATGTGCCGGTGTTCCTGATGGCCGGCTCGGCGTACCTTGTGGCACTGCTGGTGGTGCATCTGCTGGTGCCGCGTCTGCAGCCCGCGCAGCTGGAGGCGACCTCATGACACCTGGCTCGGCGCCGCTGGTCCTGCACGAGGACCGCCTGTTTCCTTCCGATCCGGCGCAGCGGGCGATTGCGCGCCGCCTGTACGCCGGGGTGGCTGGGCTGCCCATCATCAGCCCGCATGGCCACACCGATCCGGCCTGGTTCGCCGGCAATGCGCCTTTCGCCAATGCCACCGAGCTGCTGCTGGTGCCGGATCACTATGTGTTCCGCATGTTGCACAGCCAGGGGGTGTCGCTGGATGCACTGGGAATTCCGCGCCGGGATGGCTCGCGCGCCGGGGTTGATCCGCGCGCCGTGTGGCGCTTGTTCGCACAGCATTTTCACCTTTTCCGGGGCACTCCCTCGGCGCTGTGGCTCAACCATGTCTTTCATGAGGTGTTTGGGCTGCGCGTCCGTCTGGACGCGGGGAGCGCAGACCTTTACTACGACACCATCACTACTGCGCTGCAGACTGCGCCGTTCCGCCCACGCGCCTTGTTCGAAAGATTCAATATCGAGGTGATTGCCACAACCGAGGGTCCGCTCGATTCGCTGGAACACCATGCGGTGATACGCGCCAGCGGCTGGTGCGGTCGCGTCATCACTGCGTATCGACCTGACGCAGTGATTGACGCGGAACATGAGCAGTTCACCGACGCTCTGCGCCGCTTCGGCGAGATCACGGGCGAGGATGTGTATAGCTGGGAGGGCTACCTGCGCGCACACCGCCAGCGCCGTGCGTTCTTTACCGCGATG
>DATKBK010000043.1:0-6649 GCA_035514045.1 Steroidobacteraceae bacterium
GCACGCGCTGGGTCAAGAGCGGCCACTGGAAGGGCTTGGCTATGAAATCCGTGGCCCCAGCTTCGTATGCCCGTTCGATCGACCCGGCGTCGTCGAGGCTGGTCAGCATGATCACCGGCACGTTCTCGCCGCCGGGGAGGCGGCGGATGCGGCGGCAGGTTTCGTAGCCGTCGATGCCACCCATCTGCACGTCAAGAATGACCAGGTCGGTGCGCGAGCTGGCGAAGCTTCCCACTGCACGTTCACCGGAATCGGCTTCCTGCAGGTCGTAGCCGGCATGCCGCAGCGCCGTCATGCACAGGCGGCGCAGCAACGGATCGTCGTCGACGATCAGAAGGCGCTTCTCGTCTGCTTCTGTCAAAGGTGCTGCAACCTGGCTGCGGATGTTTCGCAGTCCAAGTATCGACTGCACCCCGGCCCGCTGTGAGTCAGGGTTCGCCTGAGTCTCGCCGTTTTGTGAGCTGATAGCCGGCGCGCGGGGTCGGATTGTGAAGTGAGTCGCAAATCCCCGCCGCAGGAAATTCGTCGAAATGCCAGCAAGCCCTCCGCCGCGCTGGTCGATTTCCGCCATTGCAGGTGTTTGGTAATGTGGCGCTGATGGGTCAGTCACGACATCAGCAAAGCCTGGGGCCAGCGGCGACGTTCCTCGCCTTTGTATTGGCATTGCCTGCCGCCATGCTGTTTGCGGCAGCAGCAGCGCCGTGGGTGCAGGCCGGGCTTGCGCCGCTGGCCGTGTTCCCGCTGCATCGGGTGTTCTCGCGCCTCACCCTGCTGGGCGTGGTCGTCATCACAGTGTGGCTGCTGCTGCGCCATCGGCTGTGGAGCCCTTCGCTGCTGGGTTTCGTTGGACCGTGGCCCCGCTTTCTGCAGCGCGCTGGCGTTGGCCTGCTGGCCGGCGCGGCGGTGATGTCGCTGGCACTGGTGCCGCTGTTCCTGCTTGACGTGCGCGAATGGAGCGACCGCGCACCCATTGCCCTGCAGGGCTGGCTGCTGCTGGGGCTGAAGGGACTGGGCAGCGGCCTCGCCGTGGCGCTGATCGAGGAAACCTTCTTCCGCGGCGCCCTGCAGGGCGCGTTGCAACGCCTCGGCGCGCTGCGGCTTGCGCTGTTGGCGGTGCCCGTGTTCTACAGCGCCGTGCACTTTCTGGGCCGCGCCGGTCGCGTGGCCTACGAAGACGTGAACGCCACCAGCGGCTTCGTCGCACTTCAGGGCTTCTTCGCCGGCTACGCCGCGCCGCTCACCATCCTCGACGCTTTCGTCGCACTGTGGTTCGTCGGCCTGCTGCTGGCGCTGGTGCGGCTCCGCTGGGGCGACCTTGCCGGCAGCATTGGTCTGCATGCGGGCTTCGTCGCCGTGATCGCCGTGTGCCGCCGCGCCTCTGCACCAGCGCCGGACAACGACTGGTCCTTCCTGGTCGGCTCGTTCGATGGGCTGCTGGGCGTGTGGATCGCCCTGTTGACCGCGCTGTGCTGCATCGTCCTCTGGCGACTGCCACCGCGCACTGGCTGATCTGCATGCGCCTCAGGGCGTGAAGAAGCCCTCGTCCACCGGCTTGTGGGCGCGGATCTCCTCGCGGCTCAGCCCTTTCAGCTCATGCGGAAACACCAGCCACGCATCGGTGGTGCGGATGCAGAAATCCGGCTGCAGCTTCGTCTGATTACGCGCCGGCTTCCAGTAAACAGTGGCGATGCGCACGCTGCGCGGCATGTTGAGCTTGCAGCGGCCCGCCAGTTCGGCCAGCACCGCCTCGAGGCTGCGGCCCGAATCGAAGATGTCGTCAATCAGCAGCAGGTGATCATCGGCCGTCAGGCGCGACACCAGATAGTCGATGGCGTGCACCCGCACCTGCTTCGACTGCTCGCCGATGCCGGTGTAGGCGGACGTGCGGATGGCGAGGTGATCGCAGTCGATGCCGTGGTACTCCAGCACCTCCTGCACCGCGATCCCGATGGGCGCCCCACCCCGCCACATACCCACCAGGAACGTGGGCCGGAATCCGCTGCGCACGATCTGCATTCCGAGCGCGAGTGAATCGCGCAGCAGCGCATCGGCAGCGATGAATTCCTTCTGGATCAGAACGGCTTCACCACCACCAGCCAGAGGATCACCACCAGGATCAGCAGCGGCAGCTCGTTGTACCAGCGCAAGGCCGTGGCGCCGGGCAGCGCCGCATCGCGCTGCATGCGCTTCATGTAGACGCGGGCGGAGATGTGGTAGGCGATGAGCAGCATCACCATCGTGAGCTTGGCGTGGATCCAGCCGCCGGCGAAGCCGAAGCCCAGCCACAACCAAAGTCCTGAGGCCAGCGCGAACACCGCCATCACGCTGGTGAAATGGTAGAGCCGCCGTGCCATGACCTTGAGGCGCCTGATGTCTTCTCCGGCGGTCTTGCCCTCGACGTAGTGCACGAAGATGCGCGGCAGGTAGAAGATGCCTGCCATCCACGAAATGATGAACAGGATGTGGGTTGCTTTGACGTAGAGAAGCGGCATGGCGCGAGTGTAGCGGATTGCGCGGTCTGGATTGCTGGCGGATACCGCCTATGGCTTGCGCGGCCGCAGGCCGCGCACTGGCTCGGCATCGAGCGGATTCTCCGGCCAGTAATGCCGCGGATAACGCCCGCGCATGTCCTTGCGCACCTCGGCATAGCTGCCGCGCCAGAACCCGGCCAGGTCGCGGGTGATCTGCATCGGGCGTCGCGCCGGCGACAGCAGCTTCAGCGTCAGTGACACCAGGCCGCCGGCGATGCGCGGCGTATCTGCCAGGCCGAAGACCTCCTGCATGCGCACCTCGATGCACGGCGCATTGTCATCCTCGTAGTCCACCGCAATGCGCGAGCCTGTGGGCACCGTCACATGGGTGGGCGCGAATTCGTCGAGCTTGCGCCGCTGGGCATAGGAGAAGCGCGACAGCAGCGCCTCGGCCAGCGCCGCGGAACCCAGTTGCTCGATGCGTGTCAGCCCGTGCAAAGCGGGCTCGAGCCACTGCGACAATTCTGCGAGCAGCGTGGCGTCATCGCTGAGCGGCAGCTCGACGCCGCCCCCTGCACGGTGTTCACTGGCAAATCTCAGCCGCGCCCGCAGAAGTGCCCCCGCTTCACCCCAGGGCAAGGCATCCAGCCCTGCGCTCCTGACCTGCTCCAGCAACGCGTCGGCGATGGCCTGCGGATCAAGCTCCGCGCGCCGCTCATCGATGATCAGCGCCTCCAGCCGCCGCACCTGCCGCGCCCGCGGTGCGCCGCGCGGATCGGTGTCGGTCTCGATGCCGCTGCTGATCTGCCCGGCCAGCGCGGACTCCAGCTGTGCCTTCGTCAACGGTGCGGCAAGCCGGATATGTGCCTCGGCGCCCTCCGCATCATCCAGATCCAGCGCGACCAGATACTCGGCGCCGGCCAGCGTTGAAATGCCCTCCAGCACCGCACCGCGACCATTCGCCAGCAGATAGCGCTGCCCCGCCGCACCGCCGGATGCCGCACGTCGCTGCGCGATGCGGTCCGGATAGGCCCAGGCCAGCACCGCACCTGCATCAGCGTCAACCGCGGCATCGGGACGGCCGCCATCGCCGAGTCGCCGCGCCAGTTCGCGTACGCGCGACAGTGCAGCGTGATCGGTGCCGCGCAGTTCCCCGCGCAGCAACTCCAGCCGCGTGCGCACATCCGGATCGCGTGCCACGCGCAGCAGGTCACGCTCGGACAACAGCGCAGCCAGGCTCGCGGCCAGTGCCGCCAGTGGCGTGCGGCGCGCGCGCACCAGCATGTGCGCGAGGCGTGGATGCAGTCCGGTCTCGAGCATCGCGCGGCCGGTGGCGGTGATGCCGTGCCGTGCATCGATTGCCTCAAGCCGACGTAGCAGCGCACGTGCCTGCTCCAGCGTCGCGGCCGGCGGCTGATCCATCCACGGCATGGCCTGCACATCGCGCACGCCCCACTGCGCCAGCTCCAATGCCAGCGGAGCGAGGTCCGAGCTGAGGATCTCGGGCGACGTCTGCGACGCCAGTGTCGCCTGTGCGCCCTCACCCCACAGCCGCCAGGCACTGCCGGGCGCAGTGCGGCCCGCGCGGCCCGCGCGCTGCGTGGCAGACGCCTGCGAGATGCGCACCGTGACCAGCCGTTCCATGCCCGTACCAGGATCGAACAGCGAACGACGCGCCAGGCCCGTGTCCACCACCACCCGCACGCCATCAATGGTGAGGCTGGTCTCGGCAATGTTGGTGGCCAGGATCAACTTGCGCTGACCGCGCAGCGCGGGTTCCAGCACCTGCTGCTGCGCCTCGATGCGCATCTCGCCGAACAGCGTGTGGACGACCAGCCCGGCAATGCGGTCTGCCTCGACCTTCGAGCGCAGGCGATGGATTTCCGATGCGCCAGGCAGGAACATCAGCACATCCCCATCCGTCGCATCAAGTACCTGCCGCAGCTGTGCGGCCAGCCGGTCAATATCCCAGGGCGCGAGCGTGCGCTGCTCCGGCAGCGGCGGCAGGCCCTTGCCGAGATAGCGGACCTCGACCGGAAACATCCTTCCCGGCGCATCGATCACGGGTGCATCGCCCAGTCGCGCCGCAACTGCAGCGCCATCGATGGTCGCCGACATCACCAGCAACTTCAGTGGCAGCTCCAGCGACAGCTGCGCTTCGCGGCACAGTGCCAGGCCCAGGTCCGCATGCAGGCTGCGTTCGTGGAACTCGTCGAAGATCACCGCGGCCACGCCTTCGAGCGCCGGGTCGGTCTGCAGCATGCGGGTAAGGATGCCCTCAGTCACCACTTCCAGGCGCGTGCGCGGTCCCACCCTGGTGTCGAGCCGCATGCGGTAGCCCACGGTCTCGCCCGTGGCCTCGCCGAGCGTCGCTGCCATGCGCGCGGCCACGGCCCGGGCCGCCAGCCGCCTCGGCTCGAGCAACAGCAGCCGCTTGCCGGCAGCCCAGGGCTCGCGCAGCAGCGCCAGCGGCACCACCGTGCTCTTTCCCGCGCCGGGTGGCGCTACCAGCACGGCATTGCGCCTGTCGGACAGCGCCGACAGCAGATCGGGCAGGACTTGCTCTACAGGCAGAGGGTGCGATTCAGACATGCGGTACGCATGATAGTCTGCCCGTGAACGCAGGCTTCGGAGACTCCATCATGCGCTGGCGCGATCTACGTGGCAGTAAGAACGTCGAGGATGTACGCGGCCGTCGCGGCGTCGGCGGTGGTGGCATGAAGATTGGCATCGGCGGGCTGGTGGTGGTCGCCGCGGCATATTTCCTCGGCCTCGATCCGCGGGCGGTGATGGGCCTGCTGGGCGATGGCGGGCTCGCCGGCACGGCACCGCCGCAGGTCGAGACCAGCCAGCCCACCGATGATGCCGGCGCCTTTGCCACGGCCGTGCTTGGCTCCACCGAGGATGTCTGGAGCCAGCTGTTCAACGAAGCGGGCGCGCAGTATCCGGCACCGCGCCTGGTGCTGTTCAGCGAGCCCTGGCCCTCGGCCTGCGGCACGGCCACTTCAGCTGCAGGACCGTTCTATTGCCCGGCCGACCAGCGCGTGTTCATCGACCTCAGCTTCTTCCAACAACTGGCCACCCACCTGGGTGGGCCGGATGATGCGGCGCGAGACGACAGCTTCGCCAAGGCCTATGTCCTGGCGCATGAAGTGGGTCACCACGTCCAGACGGTGACGGGCACCTCCGACAAGGTGCGCGCATCGCAGGCACGGGTGTCCCAGGAAGAGCAGAACGCCTTGCAGGTACGCATGGAACTGCAGGCCGACTGTTACGCCGGCATCTGGGCGCATTACGCGCAGGATCGCATTACGCAGGATGATATCCAGGACGCACTGGCGGCTGCGGCCGCGGTGGGCGACGACATGATCCAGAAGAAGACCCAGGGCCAGGTGGTGCCCGAAAGCTTTACCCATGGCTCAGCCGCGCAGCGCCAGCGCTGGTTCGTGCGCGGCTTCGACAGCGGCAAGGTAGACGACTGCGACACCTTCGCCGCGCGCTCGCTCTAGCGCCGCGTGTCGGGCGCGGCGGCCGGCATCAGGCCGCCACCTGCGCCTTGAGCTCGAAGCGGCACTCCACCATCAACCCTGGCGCATTGTCGTGCAGCAGCACCTCGCCGCGGTGCAGGCGGGCGATGGCCTTCACCAGGTTCAAGCCCAGGCCACTGCCGGCGGGTTTGCCGGGCTGCATACCCGGACCGTTGTCGCTTACCGCCAGCGTCACCCACTTTTCGTCGCGCCGCACGATCAGCAGCACCGCCCTGCCCGAGGGCACGTATTTCATCGCATTCTCAAGCAGGTTGGCGATCAGCTGCGCCAGCAGCTGCCGCTTGCCGTAAAGAATTGCCTCGCCGTCGGCTACCAGGCGCAGCTCCAGCCCCTGCTCCTGCATGCCGGGCTGATACAGCTCGTGCATCTCGCGCACCAGCTGCGCAAGATCAATGCGCTCGGCGCCGGCCAGCGGACCACCGCTCTCGGCACGAGCGATCTCCAGCAGCGTGGCCAGCGTGCGCTGCACACGGTCGAGCTCGGCCAGCGCCGGCTGCACGATCTCGCGGCTGGCCGCCGGCACGTCGGGCTTGCGCAGCGCTTCTTCCATGCGTACGCGTAGGCGATACAGCGGCGTGCGCAGGTCGTGGGCGATGCTGCCGTAGGTGGTGCGCAGCAGCGTCGCCTGCT
>DATKBK010000044.1:0-5898 GCA_035514045.1 Steroidobacteraceae bacterium
GCGCCAGGTTGTATTCGGGTTCGTGGCCTCGTCGGCAATGGTCTTGCCCTGCGCTGCATCCTCATTGAGTGTCGCGGGACTCATCGATGGCGAGGACGGCAGGTCAGTGGACCTGGACGGACGGCTGGACCTGACCCCGCAGTGGTCCGTGGGCGCAGGCCTCGGGTACGGCGAATCGGACCTTGGCGATCAGCATTTCTCGGCGCGCAGCCTGCGCGCCTCCACCGATGTGCAGTTCGGTGCCTTCTTTGCCGGTGCTTCGGCGGATCGCTGGCATGATTCCGGTCAGCTGCGGGCCACCACGCTGCGCGGCGAGTTCGGCTGGATGAGCGATTCCGGGCTGGCCGTGAGTGCGCTGGTGACCGATCGCAACCTGGACATCACCTACACCGCCACGCTGGAAGATCAGACGCGCGAGTTCGACATCGAGTTCCAGGGTACCGGCTACGGCGCCGGCCTGTCGTACTTCGGCGCCACGTGGAGCGCCGGCATCCGGTTCCTCGACTACACCTACGGCAACAATGTGGCGCGCCTGCAGGCCGTGCTGGCTTCGGCCGAGACCGAGCGCTTTCCCCGTCTGCAGCGCCTGACGGAGTCGGTGGCGACACGGGCTGCCGGGACGCCGGACCGCGAGCTGTCGCTAGTGCTGGGCCGGCAGTTTGCGCGCAGCCATCTGACCGGCGACTGGCAGTTGCGGCGCGATGCGCTCACTGGGGAAAAAACCACGAGTGCAGGGCTGACGTTCGGTGTGGAACTGGGCCGGCAGCTACTGCTCGACACGATGGTGGGCTTCAGTGACGGCGGTGCGGCGGGCAGCGTCCCATGGGGCGGACTCGCGCTGACAATCTCCAGGTAGCAGCCGCGACTGAGCGATGGCAACGCGCGGCGCTCAGCGGTAGCGCGCCGCGATCCCTTCCAGCCGTTGATCAATGGCTGCGCGGTCCAGCCAGTGACCGCGCAGCATCACGCCCTGCGGCCGCGCCAGCAGCTCGGGCGACTCGAGCGGATTGCCCGATATCAGCAGCAGGTCGGCGGCCAGCCCCTCGCGGATCGTGCCGAACTCCAGCTCGGCGTCGAAGAACTTCGCCGGGTTCGTGGTGCCGGTGCGCAGGACTTCATAAGGCGTAAGGCCGGTGGCGATCATCGAGGCGATCTCCCGATGCAGCGAGAAGCCGGGCACATTGAAGACCTGTGGAGCATCGGAACCGAGCAGCAAGCCGGCGCCGCCATCGTGCAATGCCCTCACCAACTCGCGTCGCAGCGCGATCAGCGCGCGGGCACCGTCGGCACTGTAGCCATCTGCACCCAGTTGCTGGCGTTTCGAACTGGCCCACTGATTGCGGATCTGCGGCGAGACGAATGCCATCTCGGGGCGTGCCAGCAGCTGTTCCACGGTCGGTGACGGCGCGGGCCAGTGTTCGATCAAGGTCTGGGTCGGCACATTCCACGCGCCGCTGGCGACCGTGGCGCGGACCAGCGCGGGGATGCCGCTGCGGTCGGCGGACTGCGCGAGGTTCAGGCCGAAGAAGCCACTGTTGCCGCGCTGCGCCGCGGGTACCAGCGCCTCGACGTAGCCGTCCAGGTGATCGATGGTGGCCTGGCGGGCTTCGAGCGCGCGCTGCAGGCCGACATCGGCGGGCACGTGACCTGCCAGCCGCTTGCCGGACTCCGCTGCCGCGCGGGCTGCCGCGTCGTAGGCCGCGCGCGACGGCCCCGGGTGCACCTTGATGAAGTCGTAGCCTGCGGCGGCCTGCTCGCGCACCAGACGCGCAGCGGCCGCGGCTGAAGTGGCCGTCTGGTTGTTCAGCGACGGGCCGGAGGTATACAGGCGTGGACCTGTAATCTCGTGGCGCCGGATCCGTTCGCGCAGACCCAGGTGCGCCGGCTCGCCGAGCATGCCGCGCGCCGTGGTGACGCCGTTGGCCACGTAGAGGAACAGGACTTCCTCCAGATAGCGGGCATCAGTGTCGCCGGGCACGTGCGCATGCATCTCGGCCAGGCCCGGCAGCAGGTAGCTCCCGGTGCCGTCGATGATGCGCGCGCCAGCCGGGATCGCGACGCTTGCCGCAGGGCCGACGGTGGCGATGCGCTCGCCGCGCACGATGACGGTCTGCGCCGCCAGCAGGCGCGGCTGCGGTGTGTCCATCGGAATGACCGTCACGTTGCGAAATGCCGTGACCGCCGGCGCCGCCGGCTGGGCCGCGGCGGCCGGATTGCTCAGCGCAATTGCGCAGATGGACGCGATAGCGGGGAAGCGGAACCGGATGCTCATCGCGACGCCCCCATGGATGGCTGGTCAGTGCATTGTTGCAGATCAGCCCTCGCCCCACACCTCGCGTGCCAGCTGCACCACCAGCTCCAGCTTGCGCCGCTGGTTGTCCCAGCTGATGTCATTGCCTTCCGCGGTGCTGGCAAAGCCGCACTGCGGGGACAGGGCCAGCTGCTCCAGCGGCACGTACTGCGCGGCCTCGTCGATGCGGCGCTTCAGCGCATCGCGGTCTTCCAGCTCGCCCACTTTGGTGGTGATCAGGCCCAGCACCGCGGTCTTGCCCGGCTGGAGGAAGCGCAGCGGACGGAAGTCGCCACTGCGCGCGTCGTCGTACTCGAGGAAGTAGGCGTCGAGGTCCATCTCTGATAGCAGCGCCTCGGCCACCGGCTCGTAGTCGCCGCTGGCGGCAAAGGTGCTCATGAAATTGCCGCGGCACAGGTGCATGGCCAGCAGCATGCCTGGCGGCTTGTGCGCCACCACCTTGTTCACGAAGGTGGCGTAGCGGTGGGGCAGTTCGTTGGGGTCGTCGCCGCGTGCACGGGCGGCCTCGCGCATCTTCGGGTCGCACAGGTACGCAAGGTTGGTGTCGTCCATCTGCACATAGCGGCAGCCGGCGGCGTACAGCGCGTTCAGTTCGTCGCCGAAGGCCTTGGCCACATCGTCGTAGAAAACCGGATCAAGTTCCGGATACGCCGCCTTGCTGATGCCGGCGCGGCCACCGCGGAAATGCAGCATGGTGGGCGAAGGAATGGCAACCTTGGCCACGCTGCCGGGCGCCAGCTGGCGCTGCAGGAAGCGGTAGTTGTCCACTTCGATGGGCCGATCGTGCCGCACCTTGTCGAGCACGCGCATCACCGGCGGCGCCAGCTCCCGGCTGCCGTCGGGCTTCTCGACGATCACCGGGTCGCTGGTCTTCACGCCGCCCAGCTGGTCGAGGAAGTCGATGTGAAAGTAGGCGCGCCGGTACTCGCCGTCGGTGATGGCCTTCATGCCGACGCTGTGCTGGAACTGCACGATCTCGATGATGGCGCGGTCTTCAACCTCGCGCAGCGCGGCGGCGTCGATCTCGCCGCGGGCCTTGCGGGCACGGGCCTGGTGCAGGTAATCGGGTCGCAGGAAGCTGCCGACGTGGTCGTAACGGGCCGGCAGGCGGGGGTGTTCGGTGTTCGACATGGCTGTGCGGTGCGTCCTGGGAGGAAGGTGCGGGAATGGCCTGATCCTAGAGCCGTCCGGAAATGAGCAGAAGTGATATATATTCAGATATCCATGAATATAGTTCATTGATGGAAATGCTCGAACGCAGTCACCTCGCCATCGTGCGCGCGGTCGAGGCGCAGGGCTCGCTGACCGCGGCAGCGGCGCAGCTGCATCTGACACAGTCGGCGCTCAGCCACGCCATTGCGAAGCTGGAGCGGCGGCTCGGCACCCAGCTGTGGCGGCGGGAGGGCCGCAGCTTGCGGCTCACTCAGGCTGGGGAGCATCTGCTCGAGACTGCCAATCACATGCTGCCGCGGTTCGAGCATGCGGAGCGCTCGCTGCAGGGGTATGCACGCGGCACGCGCGGCAGCCTGCGCATCGGCATGGAGTGCCACCCCTGCTACCAGTGGCTGATGAAGGTGGTGGCCGGCTACCTGCCGCGCTGGCCCGAGGTCGACGTGGACGTGAAGCAGAAGTTCCGCTTCGGTGGCATCGGCGCGCTGCTTGATCACGACATCGATCTGCTGGTGACTCCCGACCCGGAGGCACGGCCGAGCCTGAAGTTCGTGCCGGTGTTCGACTACGAGCAGGTGCTGGTGGTGGCGCGCGGCCATCCACTGGCGCGCGTGCGGCATGTGGAGCCGGCGCAGCTGGCACGCGAGCTGCTGTTCAGCTATCCGGTCGCACCGGAACGCCTTGATGTGTTCACGCTGTTTCTCACCCCCGCGGGCGTGCTGCCCCGCGAGCATCGCACGGTCGAGTCCACCGACCTGATGCTGCAGCTGGTGGCTGCCGGGCGGGGGGTGGCGGCGTTGCCGCGCTGGCTGGTGCGGGAGAATGCTGGCAAGGCAGCCGTGGTGCCGGTGCGGCTGGGGCGCCGCGGAGTGCCCAAGCAGATCCACCTCGGCATGCGCGACGCCGATGCCGCTACCGGCTATCTGCGCGGCTTCATCGACACGGCCCGCGCAGTACGGCGCTGACGGCGGTCATGACCCGGCTGCAAGCTCGGCATTGCTAGAACGGCGCGCCGATCGCGATGCGCCAGCCGGAGAAATCCCCCGCCATGCGGTAGCCGAAGCCCAGCCGCGGCCAGCGCCAGGACCCGATGCGGGGGCGCGGCTCCAGATTGAAGGTGACGCCCAGTTCCAGCTGCATCACGCTCTGTTCGCGACCCGCAAGTGGCAGGTCGGGCGGATCCGGCACGATGTCGGCGATGGCATAGAAGCCGGCCAGCAGCAGGCGCGACGGCGTCACGCGCAGGGTGGTGCGACGCAGGTCCACGGCATTGCGCAGGCGCAGGAAGCGGTCGTCGGCAGGCGTCCCGTGATAGTCGATGTTCATCAGCGCGATGCCATGCAGGCGGGTCAGTTCGACCCCGTCGAGCTCGCCGGCCCAGGTCAGCCGCGCGCCGAGGCCATACAGCAGGCCATCGGCCTGGCCTTCGGAAAAACTGCCGCCGGCGCGCAGCCAGGGCGTGAATACCCAGGCCGATTCCTGTGCGATGTCGAACTCGATGCCGGGCATGACGCTGAAGCTGTCGACCCGATCCGGTACATCGGCCTGGAGGGTGTCGAAGGGGTTGAAGTCGAACGAGCCGGCAGCGAGCGGCAGCACCAGCCGGATCCCGGGGCTTCGCTCGCCGGCCGCACGCAGCTGACGTTCCGGCGCAAAGCGGATCACGAAGATGCTGCGCCCGCCCATGTCGTACACGCCGGTGCCGAGCTCGGTGGCGAAGGCGTGATTGATGGTGCTGACCGCGGCGTCTTCCCCGGCGACCGCGCAGACGGTGGCAAGGGCAAAGCCGAGCGTCAGCGCCGCGCTGAGCACTGTTCGGGAGCCAATTACCTGCCGTGTCAGTGAGCGATTACACATTGGGTATACGTAGAGTCTAACTTGCCGCTTCCTATAGTTTTTGCATCCAGCAACAGGGGCGAACCGCTCCCTGGGCGATCAACTCGAAGGGGGTTCCATGCCGATCTCAGCCCGTACGCAGGTGGCGCGCGCCGTCGCGCTGGCCGTGGCCTCATCGCTGCTGGTGCAGCAAGGGGCGCTGGCCGCAGAAGATGACGACCTGGTCGAACTGGAAGAAGTGGTGGTCACGGCGCAGTTCCGCGAGCAGCGGCTGCAGGATACGCCGATCGCGATCACGGCGGTGACCGCCGAGCTGATGGAGCAGCGCAACCAGACCAGCATCTTCGAAGTGGCCGCGCAGGCTCCGAACGTGTCGCTGGCACCGCAGGCCCAGGCGAATGGCTCAGGTCTGCTGGCCTTCATCCGCGGTGTGGGCCAGACCGACTTCAACTATGCGCTGGAGCCCGGCGTCGGCATGTACATCGACGATGTCTACTACGCGACGGTCACCGGCTCGAACTTCGACCTGATGGACCTGGAGCGCGTCGAGGTGCTGCGCGGTCCGCAGGGCACGCTGGCCG
>DATKBK010000045.1:0-3724 GCA_035514045.1 Steroidobacteraceae bacterium
GCTGGCGCGCCTGCACCCGGCACTGGCCGGCAGCGACCTGTTCTTCTACGTGGTCAGCTGCGTGGGCGCGGCGACCCTGTTGCTCGGCGCCTGGTATGCGATCTTCCAGCACGACATCAAGGGACTGCTGGCGTACTCCACCATTTCCCATCTGGGCCTGATCACGCTGCTGTTCGGCCTGTCAACGCCGCTGGCAGTGGTCGCGGGTCTGTTCCACATCCTCAACCATGCCGTGTTCAAGGCCTCGCTGTTCATGGCCGCCGGCATCATCGACCATGAAACCGGCAGTCGGGACATGCGCCGACTGGGCGGATTGCGCAAGTTCATGCCCATGACCAGCGCGCTGGCCATGGTCGCCACCCTGGCGATGGCTGGCATTCCGCTGCTGAACGGCTTCCTGTCCAAGGAAATGTTCTTCGCCCAGGCACTGGAGATCGAGGCGCACGCGGGCATGCGGCTGGGCATCAGCATTGCAGCGTTCCTGGCCGGCATGTTCGGCGTGGCCTACAGCCTGCGATTCGTGCACGACACATTCTTCGGCAAGTGGCCGCGTCCGGCCCACGAGGTACCGCACGAGCCGCCGCGCTGGATGAAGATCCCGGTGGAGGTGCTGGTGGTGCTGTGCCTGGCGGTTGGCATCGTGCCCGCGTGGACCATCGCGCCGGTGCTGGCCACCGGCGCATTGGGCGTACTCGGCGCCGAGGT
Organism: Steroidobacteraceae bacterium; assembly: GCA_035514045.1. Lineage (GTDB taxonomy): Bacteria > Pseudomonadota > Gammaproteobacteria > Steroidobacterales > Steroidobacteraceae > ZC4RG30. The sequence goes on from DATKBK010000045.1 coordinate 706, forward strand.
ACCCTACTACTCGCTTTCCATCTGGCATGGCTGGAGCCTGCCGCTGATGATGAGCCTGGGCGGCATGGTCTGCGGCGTGGCGATGTACTTCGGCCTGCGCAAGCTGTTCGACCTGCACGCCATCATGCGCGAGTCACTGGGCCGCAAGGTGTTCCGGGGCTATGTGCAGGGGATGCTGGCGGTCTCGTGGCGCTTCACCCGCGGCATCGGCAACGGCAGCCTGCAGCGCTATCTGCTGCTGATGGTGGTCAGCACCCTGGTGTTGGCCGGCTGGCCCTTTCTTTCCACTCCCGGGGGATTATCCGGCGCGGGTGCATCCGGTCAGCCAATGCACTGGCTGGGCTGGATGCTGTGGCTGGTGCTGGTGGCAGGCACGGCCGGCACCGTGCTGCTGCACCGGCAGCGCCTGATCGCGCTGGTGGTGATCGGAGTCGTAGGCCTGGCGGTGAGTCTGGTGTTCGTGATGCTGTCCGCACCGGACCTGGCCCTGACGCAGCTGCTGGTGGAGATGGTCACCATCGCGCTGATGCTGCTGGCACTCAACTACCTGCCGCAGCACTCGGTGCCGGGGCTCTCGCGCGCCAGGCGCTGGCGCGATGCCGTGATCGCGCTCGGGGCAGGCGGGGGCGTGGCGGCATTGGTCTACGCCATGATCACCCGTCCGGCCGACACCATCGCCACCGAACTGCTGGCCCGGTCATTGCCCGAGGGCCATGGCAGCAATGTGGTCAACGTGATCCTGGTGGACTTCCGCGGTTTCGACACCCTGGGCGAGATCACCGTGTTCGGTATCGCCGGGCTGGTGGTGCATGCGCTGCTGCGGCGGACGCGCATGCAGCCTGACCTGGTCGTGCCTGGCACACCGGACCCGCTGATGATGCCGGCGGTGCTCAGCCACCTGCTGTTTCCGCTGGCGCTGGCGGTGTCCGCCTATCTGTTCCTGCGCGGGCACAATGATCCCGGTGGCGGCTTCATCGCCGGCCTGGTGCTCGCCCTGCCGCTGCTGCTGCAGTACGTGATCCAGGGCTCGCAGTATGTGGAATCGCGGTTGGGCTTCGACTACGCGCGTTGCATCGGCATCGGGCTGCTGTTCTCACTCGCGACCGGGTTCGCCGCGGCGCTGTGGGGCTACCCGTTCCTGACCAGCGGCCATGTCGAACCGGAACTGCCGCTGATCGGCCCGGTACCGCTGGCCAGTGCGCTGGGCTTCGACCTGGGCGTATACCTCGTGGTGTTCGGTGGTGCGATGCTGATCCTGTCGATGATGGGCACCATCCGCAGGAAGATCCCGCCCGCGGCTCTGCAGGAGCCGCGCGCATGATGGAGTTTGCGCTGGCCACCGCGATTGGCGTGTTGACTGCGGCGGGCGTGTACCTGCTGCTGCGGGCACGCAGTTTCGACGTGATCCTCGGCCTCACCCTGCTGTCGTATGCGACCAACCTGCTGATCTTCAGTGCCGGGCGCCTGGCCGTGGGCAAGCCTCCGGTGCTGCGGGACGGCGTGCCGGCGCAACTGGACAATTACATCGATCCATTGCCCCAGGCGCTGGTGCTCACTGCGATCGTGATCGCCTTCGCCATGACCGCGGTGACCATTGTCGTGGCCATGCGCAGCCACGCCGACAACGGCAGCGACCACGTGGACGCGCGCACCACCGGTCATCCGCCGGACGAGCTGCCTGGCGCGCCGGGCAAGCGAACTTGATGCAGCACCTGCCCGCGATGCCCATCCTGGTGCCGCTGCTCACCGGTGCGCTGGTGCTGCTGGTCGAGCGCAGGGGCATCGTGGCGCAACGCCTGATGGCGTGGACTTCGATGGCCGCAATGCTGGTGATTGCTGCACTGCTGCTGGTCGAGGCCGACCGTGGTCCGCTGCTGGTCTACCTGCTGGGGGATTGGCCGGCGCGGCTTGGCATCGCATTGATGGTCGACCGGGTCAATGCCCTGATGGTATTGACCACCACCTTGCTGGCGGTGGCGGCACTGCTGTTCGCCTGCGCCGGCTGGGACCGGCGCGCGCTGCATTTTCACGCCTTGTTCCAGCTGCAGCTGGCCGGACTCAATGGGGCCTTCCTCACCGGCGACCTGTTCAACCTGTTCGTATTCTTTGAAGTGATGCTGATCGCCTCCTACGGCCTGCTGCTCAGCGGTGGGCGCGGCCTGCGCATGCGCGCGGGTCTGCACTACGTGGTATTCAATATCATGGCCTCCACCCTGTTCCTGGTGGCGCTGGGCCTGCTGTACGGCATGACCGGCACCCTCAACATGGCCGAGATGGCGCTGCGCGTGGCCAATGCGCCTGCCCAGGATCTTGTCCTGCTGCGCGCGGCCGCGGGAATCCTGCTGGTGGTGTTCTGCGCCAAGGCCGCGCTGCTGCCGCTGTACCTGTGGCTGCCGGAGACCTATTCACGCGCGCCGGCCGCAGTGGTGGCGCTGTTTACCGTCATGACCAAGGTCGGCGTGTACGCAGTGCTGCGCGTCTACAGCCTGGTGTTCAGCCAGGACAGCAGTGCAGCGCATGATGGCTGGGCCTGGGACTGGCTGCTGCCGGCCGGCATCGTGACGCTGGTGCTGGCCTCGCTCGGTGCGCTGGCCGGACGGACGCTGCGCGGCAGTGTGACCTACCTGGTAATTGCATCGGGCGCCACCTTGTTCGTGGCCTTCGCCCTGCAGACCCCGGCTGCGATCGCGGCCGGACTCTACTACCTGGTTCACAGCACTTTCGTCACCGCCGCCCTGTTCCTGGTGGTTGATCTGATACGACGCCAGCGCGGCGCCACCGCCGATCAACTGGAGCAGGCCGGGCCACTCGGTGGCGCCACCCTGCTCGGCATCCTGTTCCTGATTGCGGCTGTTTCGGTGGCCGGGTTGCCTCCGCTGTCGGGCTTCATAGGCAAGCTGGCGCTGCTGGCGGCCGTGCCACCGGAGCGCGTAGCGCTGGTGTGGGCGACCGTGCTGGGCACCAGTCTTATGGTGCTGATCGCCATGTCGCGCATGGGCAGCCAGGTATTCTGGCGCGC
>DATKBK010000046.1:0-5410 GCA_035514045.1 Steroidobacteraceae bacterium
CTTTCCTCGAGCAGGCGCTGACTGCGACCGTCAATCGCCACGCACTGGTCTGCCTGCACCATCATCCCGTGCCGCTGCACAGCCGCTGGCTGGATGGCGTGGCGCTGACCAACGGCAAGGAACTCCTCGGCCTGCTGCGGAAGTTTCCGGCGGTGCGCGGCGTGGTGTTCGGTCACGTGCACCAGGCCCACGATGCGGTGAGCGACGGCCTGCGGCTGATTGCCACGCCCTCCACCTGCACGCAGTTCAAGCCGCGCTCTGATGAATTCGCGCTGGACCAGCGCCCGCCGGCGTGGCGCCGGCTCTCGCTGCAGGCCGATGGCAGGCTGGAAACCAGCCTGCACTGGCTGGCGCAGGACTGGGCAGCCTGAGGTTGCCCTCAGTTGCTGGTGCGCAGCCCCTCGATCAACGCCAGCCGACGGTGGGCACCATTGGTCTCGAGAATGCGCTGGCGCTCTTCTGCCGGCACGGGCAGCAACTGGCCCAGATGGCCTGCCACCCACACGGCGTCGTCCATGCGCAGCTCTCCTGCCGGGTAGTCCTCACCCAGATCGGCCAACGCATTGCCCAGCGTGGCAACCAGTTCCGGGAACTCATGCGGGGCCAGCGATTCCGGCGGGTCCTCCAGCCACTCCACATCACCCAGGTGCAGGCCGTCGGGCTGCAGGTCGCGCCCGACGATGCGGAAGCGCCGTTCGCCGCGGGCCACAATTTTCAGCAGACCATCGGGCAGCTGGCCGAAATCCGCCACGCGCGCCCAGGTGCCGATCTCAGCCACCTCGCCAATCAGGCCGGTCTCGCCGCCGTCACGGATCAGCACCAGGCCAAAACCGGCGCCCTCGCGCATCACGCGGCGGATCATGTCGAGGTAGCGGGTCTCGAAGATGCGCAGCGGCAGCAGGCCCTGCGGGAACAGCACCGTGCGCAGCGGAAACAGCGCGATGCGCTCGGGTGCGCTCATGCACGGGCCCGCAAGGCGGACAGCAGCTTCGCGTGCAGCCCGCCGAAGCCGCCGTTGCTCATGATCAGCACCTGATCACCGGTCGCAAGGTCGCGCTCCAGCCGCGCCAGCAGCGCCTCGACAGAAGGCTCGGTGGCGGCGTGCGGCCCCACTGCCTGCGCCACAGCGCCCGCATCCCAACCCAGGTCGGGCGGTGCGAACAAATAAACCGCGTCGGCTCCGGCCAGTGCCGGCGCCAGGGTCTGCTTGTGTACACCCATGCGCATGGTGTTCGAACGCGCCTCCAGGACCGCAACCAGCCGCGCTTTGCCGATATTACGCCGCAGGCCCTCGATGGTCGTGGCGATCGCGGTGGGATGGTGCGCGAAATCGTCATAGATGCGGATGCCGGCCGCCTCGCCGGTCAGCTCCATGCGACGGCGCACGCCCTTGAACGCCGCCAGCGCCTCTATGGCGGCGGCCACCGGCACGCCGGCATGGCGCGCGGCGACAATGGCAGCCAGCGCGTTGTCGACATTGTGCGCGCCCAGCATCTGCCAGGCCACGGTCCCCTGGGACACGCCGTCCAGCAGCACCTCGAAGCGCGCGTGATCGGCGCCGGTAAGCCGCGCCGCCCAGCGGGCCTGGCCCGCGTTACCCTGCGCGAAGCTTTCGCGTGGCGTCCAGCAGCCGCGCGCAATGACCTCATCGAGGTTGGCATCCGCCGCGTTGTGCACAATCAGGCCGTTGCCAGGCACGATGCGCAGCAGGTGGCTGAACTGGCGCTTGATCGCCTCCAGGTTCTGATAAATGTCGGCGTGGTCGAATTCCAGATTGTTGAGGACCAGCGTGCGCGGCTGGTAGTGCACGAACTTGGCGCGCTTGTCGAAGAAGGCCGTGTCGTATTCGTCCGCCTCGATCACAAAGAAGGGCGAGGAGCCCAGTCGCGCGCTGACAACGAAATTGCCCGGCACGCCGCCGATCAGGAAACCGGGATCAAGGCCGGCGTGATCGAGGATGTGCGCCAGCAGGCTGGCGGTGGTGGTCTTGCCATGCGTGCCGGCCACTGCCAGCACCCAGCGATCGCGCAGCACCGTACGCGACAGCCACTCGGGACCCGATGCAAAGGGAATACGGCTGTCGAGCAGCGCCTCGACCACCGGCATGCCGCGCGACATCACATTACCCACCACCACCACGTCGGGCTGCAGATCAAGCTGCGCGGCCTCATGGCCCTGCACGATCCGGATGCCCAGGGATTCGAGCTGCGTGCTCATCGGTGGATAGACGTTCTGGTCGGAGCCGGTCACCTGGTGGCCGGCAGCGCGCGCGATGGCCGCGATGCCGCCCATGAAGCTGCCGCAGATGCCGAGAATGTGTAGGTGCATGGCTTCGTGCCCTGGCGGAATCAGGCCGGTGTCGTGAGGTCTTGTTCCAGCGGAAAAAGGGTCAGGGCTGCGACCAACACGAGCACCTCAATAGTCAGTGCCAGCAGTACGCAGGCAAACAGCGGCCAGCCGGTGGCCGAGCGCAGGATGCGCACCAGCACCGCCAGCATCCACACCGAAACCACCACGTAGAACAGCCTGGCCATGCCGCCGATGCCCGGCTGCTCGTAGTAGGTGAGCAGCATCCAGCGGCTGGCGAACAGCGCTGGCGCCAGCACCACCTGCGCGCCGAAGATGGCCGTGATGGTCTGCAGGAATCGTGCGGAATGGCCTGCGGCACGCAATGCCACGAACACGCACAGCAGCGTGATGCCGAAGTCGAGCAGCATCACCACGACGGGATTGATGCGAGTTTCTGCAGTGGGAATGGAAAGCAGTGCGATCCGCAGCAGCACCGCACCTGCCAGCGCCGCGGCCAGCAGCGAGGTGGAGGCGGGCAGATCCTCCGGTCCCTTGCGGAAGCGGACGATGCCGACGCAGGTTTCGAAGCCGGCAGCAAGGATGGAGCGGGAAGGCGAGTTCAAACGAAGCGGTTCCGGCAGATCAAGTAAGCTGCGGATTCTACATGAGCGCCGTTCCACTCTCTGACCAGCCCGCCGTCTCGGCACTTGCGCAACGCCTCGCCGAGGCGCCCTGGATCGCACTGGATACCGAATTCCTGCGCGAGCGCACTTATCGGGCGCAACTGTGCCTGCTGCAGTTCGCGCTGCCCGGCGAAGCGCTGTGCGTGGACCCGCTGGCGGCAGTGGAGCTTGCGCCGCTGCGGCCAGCGCTGACCGCGAACCGGCCCAAGATACTCCATGCCGCGCGCCAGGACCTGGAAGTGCTGTGGCCGCTGTTCGGCGCCGTGGCGCCGGTATTCGACACCCAGATCGCCGCGGCGCTGGCAGGTTTCCCCGCCCAGGTGGGTTACAGCGAGCTGGTGCGGCAGGTGCTGGGCGTCACGCTCGAGAAGGGCCAGACCCGCACCGACTGGTCGAAGCGGCCGCTGAGCGCGGCGCAGCTGCATTACGCGATCGACGACGTGATCCACCTGGCGGCATTGCGCGATGCGCTGCTGGAGAAGCTCGACCAACTCGGGCGGCTGGCCTGGCTGGACGAGGACCTGCACGACCTGGCGCGCGAGGATCGGCTGTTTGTGGATCCGGACAAGGCGCATGCGCGGCTGCGATTCGGTGGCGAGCTTGATCCCGACCGCGCCCGCCTGCTGCAGCTGCTGGCCGCCTGGCGCGAGCGGCGCGCGGCGGACAAGGACCGCCCGCGCAGCTGGATCCTGGATGACGCGGCGTTGCGATCCCTGGTGTTGCAGCCGCCGCGCAGTGCCGCCGCACTGGCGCAGGTGACGGAACTGGCCCCGGGCTTCGTCGAGCGCAGCGGCAGCGCCATTCTGCGGCTGATCGAGGAGGCCGGGCTGCCGTCACGACTGCCGCCGCCCGCAGCCCGTCCGCGCCCCGACCCTGAACTGCAGGCCCGCATCAAGCGCCTGGCGAGCATCGTGCAGCGGCGCGCCACCGAACTGGGCGTGGTCGCCGAGCTGCTGGCGACCCGGCGCGATCTGGAGAGCATTGCCCGCGGCGACAGCGACGCCGAAGTGCTGCAGGGCTGGCGCCTCGATGTGGTCGGTGCGGAGTTGCTGGCGGCGCAATAGAGCCTCCGCCCGCACGGGCCGACAGCGCCGTTGCGTAACGGCGCGTCCGCCGGGACTATTTCTTCCGGCGCGCGGACTTCTTCTGCTTGCGCGCTGGTTTCTTCTTCGGCTTCTTCGCGGCGTGCCGGCGCTTCACGGTCGCTGGCTTGCTGTTCCTGGCTTTCGACTTCGACTTCGGCTTCGATTTTGCCTTTGGCACAGGCTTGGCCCTGGCTTTGCTCCGGGCCCTGGTCTTTGACTTGGACTTGGACTTGGACTTGGACTTGGACTTGGCTTTAGCTTTGGGCTTTGCCTTTGCCTTCGGCCTGCCCACCACCCTGGCGCGCCTGACGGCCGGCGAAGTGAGCACGCCAACCAGCAGATCAGTGATGGCATCCACACTGTCCTGCGCGTCAATGCTCTGCAGCAGTCCCTGCTTGCCGTAGTAGTCCACCAGCGGCCGGGTCTGCGCCTCGTAGACCTTCAGGCGCTCCACCACCGTGGCCTCGTTGTCATCGGGCCGCTGGAACAGCGGCGGATTGCCGGGGCACTTCGGGCACACCAGCGCCGCGCCCACCGGCATCGAATAGATGTTGTACACCCGCCCGCAGTTCTGGCAGCTGCGGCGGCCGGCGATGCGGCGCGTCAGCTCTACATAGGGCACTTCCATCTGCACCACGGCGGTGAGTGGCTTGCCCAGCTGCTTGAGCATCACATCCAGCGCCTCGGCCTGGGCGATATTGCGCGGGAAGCCATCGAGAATGAAGCCACGCGCCACGTCGGGTTCAGCCAGGCGCTCCTGGATCATCCCCAACACGATGGCATCGTCCACCAGCTTGCCGGCCGCCATCACCGCGCTGGCCTGCTTTCCCAACGATGTGCCGCGGGCCACCGCCGAACGCAACAGGTCGCCGGTGGAGATCTGCGGGATGCCGAAGCGCTGCACGAGGCGCTGGGACTGCGTGCCTTTGCCGGAGCCGGGGGCCCCCAGAAGAACAATGCGCATGAGACTTTGTAGTTGTCGTTGTAGGTCGAGGCACAGTACCGATACGCTTCCCGCCGGTCAAACCAAAGGGACCCCCACGGAGCATTTCATGAGCAAGGCACCCATTCGTCCCCGCAACGCCTTCTACGCCCAGTCGGGCGGCGTCACGGCGGTAATCAATGCCTCGGCAGCCGGGGTCATCGATACGGCCCGCAAGCACCGGCGCCATATCGGCAGGATCTACGCCGGCCGGCACGGCATCGTCGGCGGTCTAACCGAGGACCTGATTGACGTGTACGCCGAAACGCCCGCTGTCCTGAAGGGTCTGCGCCACACACCCGCCGGCGCCTTCGGCTCGGCACGCTTCAAGCTCAAGGGGCTGGAGCAGAACCGCGCCGAGTACGAGCGGC
>DATKBK010000047.1:0-2011 GCA_035514045.1 Steroidobacteraceae bacterium
GCGCCAGCTGCCTCCGTGCTCGCCACGCCGGCTGACCAGCTGCACATTGCGACGCTGCTCTGCCGCACCCCAACCCAGCGGCACTTCGTCATGGTCGAGGAAGTAGTCGAAGTGCAGGGACATCGTATCGAGACCGCGCCATGCGTACTCGCCAATCAGGTCGGTACCGCCCCGTTTGGCCAGACTGACAATGCCCACATCGAACAGGTCGTCGCCACGGGAACGCGTGAAGCCATCACGGGAATCGGCCAGCAGCTGCGTGTAGCGGCGCAGGTCGCCGCCGCCACGTTCATAGCGCTGCGTGAAGCGATGCTGCCAGACGCCGGCATTGCGCACCTGCAACAAGCGTGTTGCAGCGGAAAGTGTGGCGCGCGGTTCGTTGGCCTGAAGGACTTGCCCGACCAGATCCGCGGCCGCCAGCGGCGCCTGCTGGTGCGCCACGCCCTGCGCATTGGCAAGCACTTCGGCATTCCACACCGACAGTCCCTGCTCCAGCGGCGGCAGCGCGACCGCGAGCGCCCGATCCACCGCGTCCCAGCCGCGTTCGAGCGCCTGCATTGGCGGTCCGAGATAGGGAACATAGCGCGCCACCCGGTCAATATTGGTCGTCAATGTTTCGACGTAGCGCGACCACGAGCGCAAGCTGATCAACTGCGCGATGGCCACCTCATTGGCGACCATCGCGCGGTTCAGGTAGGCCTGATAGTTGAGGCTGCGCGCCTGCCACTGCGCCGCGCTGTAGGCGGCCGCGTCGACCGCATTGGTGAGCCTGATCTTGTCGTTGACGAGCTGGCCGGTATTGAACACCAGCACGAAGCCGCCCAACAGCACTGCCAGCAGTGCCAGCATTGCGATCAGCGCCTGTCCTGAATGCGGTCGACGCATGGCCTTACTGCGCCTGGTCGTAGTTGTCGAGCTGGACTCCGCGCTGCGCCTGCGACGTGGCATCTTCGCCCGCGTCGTTGACTTCGCTGCGTGCGTCACTGCTGCTTTTTCCCGCCAGGGCCTGGGCCGTGACGGCCATCTGCCCGCGCACGGTCTTGCCAAAGGCGGTATAGACACCGATCGCCGCGATTGCGATCAGTGCGACCACGATGATGTACTCCGTCATTCCCTGACCCTTCTGCCGGCGGAAAATGTTCATTGCGCTCTCCTCGCGTTCTTCGGTGGGGGAGCTCATTGAAGTTCTTTCGCGGCCACTGCGGGGTCCGGTTAAGTGCCCAGTTGAGATACAAATGGCGGTAACATTCGGAACATCGTGACCCTGCGCGTTTCACCCTTGCCGACCCTGCTGCTCGCCCTCCTGTGCGCAGCCCCGGCGCCGGCGGTGGCAGCGTCCCCGGCACCTTCCGGATTCACCGACCGCGTCATCGTCCAGTGGCGCAGCGCGCCGACCGATGCCGGGCCGTCGATCGCCGCCACCCAGGCCCGCATGCAGGCACTCACCAGCCGCAACGGCCGCGGCCTTGCCCGCGGTTGGAACATCGGCGGCAACCTGTCGGTGCTGCAGCTGACGCAGCCGCAGCGTGGCAACGAACTCGCCGCCACGCTGGCAGCGCTGCGCGCCGATCCTGAGGTTGCGCTGGCCGCTGCCGACGGGCGCGTCCGGGCGCACGCCTACACGCCCAACGATCCGCTCTTTCTCCCCGAACAGTGGTACCTGCAGGGCACCCAGGTATCAGCCATCCGCGCCCACGAGGCCTGGGATATCACGCGCGGCGGCAGCAGTCCTGCGACCTCGCCCGTGATCGTTGCGGTAATTGATTCAGGGGTTCGCTTCGACCATCCCGATCTGGCCGGCAAGTTGCTGGCCGGGTGGGACTTCGTCTCCACCGCCGACGTGGGCAATGACGGAGATGGCTGGGACGCCGATCCTTCCGATCCCGGCGACTTCCTCACTGCAGAGGACCTGGCCAATCCGCCCTTCGCCGGCTCTGATTGCGGTGAGGGCGAGAATTCCGACCAGCCGGTGCTCAGCAGCTGGCATGGCACCAAGGTCGCCGGGCTCATC
>DATKBK010000048.1:0-3455 GCA_035514045.1 Steroidobacteraceae bacterium
CGCCCAGGATGATGGTCCCGATCATGCTCCCGATCACCAGGATCGCGATGGGTTCGAGCAGGATCAGCACGCGTTTCATGCGGTTCCGGCCCGCCTCTTCATACAGCTTGGCCAATGAATCCAGCATGGATGCCAGCTTGCCCGAGCGCTCGCCGACCCGGATCAGGTTGTAGCCCGTCGAGGTCAGCGCATCGTGGTCTTCCAGCGCGTCGGCCAGCGAGGCGCCGCCGCGCACCGCGCGCGTGACCTCACCCATGCGCGCACGCCTCTGCGGCAGCTGCAGGCCGGACTGCGCCAACTCGAGCCCGCGCATCAACGGCACCTTGTTGCCCAGCAGCGCGCCGAGGACCTTGGCCCAGCGCGCGGTGTCCGCCTCGACCAGCCACGGGCCGACCACCGGCAAACGCGACAACTTGTCCAGCCCCTGCGAGCGCAGTTCCGGCTTGCGCAGTGCCCATGCGGCGCCGGCCGCGACCGCGCCGATCATGAGCAGCAACAGCCAGAAGTTCTCTCGGGTCCACGTTCCGAATGCCAGCACCACCCATGCCAGCATCGGCAGGTCGTTGGCCCGCTCCAGCAGCGAGGCGAACTTGGGCACCACGAACACGAACATGATGGCCACCGCGGCCACGCCCGCGAACACCAGCACCGCCGGATAGATCAGCGCGTTGCGCATCTCGTTGCGCAATTGCTGCTCGTATTCCATCTGCGCGCCGGCATCGCGCAGGGCCTTGCCCAGCTCGCCGGTCAACTCCCCGGCGCGGGCCAGCTGGACCACGTATTCGGGCAGGGGCAGGCCGCTGGTGGCCAGGGTGACCGAGAACGCCTGGCCGCGCTGCAGGTCGCGCGACATCCCGGCAAACGCGCTGACGATGCGCGGGTGGTGCGCGCCAAGGGCCTGGCTGCCGACCGCATCGGCGATGCTGACCCCCGAGGTCAGCATGGTCGCCAGTTCCTGCAAGGCCAGGATCACGTCGGTCATGCGCAGGCGGCCGCGGCGCTCCTTGCCGCTGCCGGCATCGCCCGAGCGCACCTCGATCACCGACAGGCCGCGCCGTTCCAGCGCGCGCGCAGCTTCGCGCTCGCTATTGGCGCGGAGCATGCCTTCCAGGCTGACGCCCTCGCTGTTCAGGGCCTGATAGTGGTAACGGGGCATGCGGGGCTCAGCTGCCGGTGACGCGCAGCACTTCCTCCACCGTGGTCAGTCCCTGCCACGCCTTCAGCAGGCCGTCGTCGCGCAGGAAGCGGTGGCCCTCTTCGCGCGCGAGCTTCTTCATGTCGTTGACCGAGGCGCCGCTGACGATCAGGTGCTGCATCTGCTCCGACACCGGGATCATCTCGTAGATCCCCAGGCGCCCGCGGTAGCCGGTGTTCATGCAATGCGCGCAGCCCACTGCCTCCATCCAGCGCGGGGCCACGCCCGGCAGGACCTTGTGGGCGAAACGTTCGGCTTCGGCCTGGATGCTGGCGGGCACCGCGTGCGGACGCGTGCACTGGGGGCACAGGCGGCGCACCAGGCGCTGGGCCTGCACCGCGCGGATGGGCGTTGCGACCAGGAACGGTTCCACTCCCATGTCGATCAGGCGGGTGAACGCGCTGATGGCATCGTTGGTATGCAGGGTACTCAGCACCAGGTGGCCGGTGAGCGCGGCCTGCACCGCGATCTCCGCGGTCTCCAGGTCGCGGATTTCGCCGATCATGATCACGTCCGGATCCTGGCGCAGGATCGAGCGCAGCGCGTTGGCGAAGGTCAGGCCGATGTCCGGATGGGCCTGGATCTGGGTGATCGCCGGCAGCTGGAACTCGACCGGGTCCTCCACCGTGATGATCTTCTTGAGGCCGTCGTTGGTTGCCGCCAGCGCGGCATACAGGGTGGTCGACTTGCCGGAACCGGTCGGGCCGGTGACCAGGACGATGCCGTTGGCCTCGGCGGTCCACTCCTGCATCAGCGCCAGGTGGTCGGACTCGAAGCCCAGCCTCTCCAGCCCCAGCTCCTTGCGCTCCTTCGGCAGCAGACGCATCACGATGGATTCGCCGTGCACCCCGGGCAGCGCGGACACGCGGATGTCCATTTCCTGGCCGCCCACGCGGGTGGACAGGCGGCCGTCCTGCGGCAGCCGGCGTTCGGCGATGTCCATGCCGGAAATCAGCTTCAGGCGCGACGCCACCGCGTCGAAGCGGTCGCGCGGCAGTTGCAGGCGGTTGTGCAGCACGCCGTCGATGCGGAAGCGCACCGCGAAGATCCGCTCCTCCGGCTCCAGGTGGATGTCCGAGGCGCGCTGTTCCACCGCCTGCGCCATCAGGTTGCTGACCAGCTCCACCACCGGCGCTTCCTCGGCCATCGCGCGCAGGTGCTGTTCGTCCCCGCCTTCGCCGCCCTCGGACTGGGCATGGTGGGCCAGCACGTCCAGCATCCGCTCAAGGTCCTGGGCGCGGCACAGGCACCAATGCACGCGCCGACCGGGGTAGGCGTGGCGCATGGATTCGCGCAGGGCGGGCAGCAGGGGGTCACGGGCCGCGCACAGGAGGTCGTTGCCCTCGCCCGGCCACACCAGCAGCTGCTGGTCCAGCAGCCAGTCGATCCCGGCCGGGGCCTGCAGGGCGGTCAGCCGCACCATGTCCTCGTCCGGCGCCGGGACGTCCGCCCCCATCACCGGCAGGCCCAGCTGGCGGCTGAGCACCTGCAGCAGGTTGTCCTCGCTGACCGCGCCAATCCGCATCAGCACGCTGCCGATGCGGCCCCCCAGCTTCTGCTGCAACGCCAGCCCGCGTTCGAGGTCGGCGACGCCGAGCAGCCCCGCATCCAGCAGCAGTTCGCCCAGCAGGCGGTCGCGGGGGGCAACCCGCAACGCGGCGTCAGAGGACATCGGCGAACCCCTTGCGCAAGGTGGAAAAGACCCAGAAGCCAAGCATGCAGACGATGATCGACACCAGCGAGTATTGCCACAGGCTCGGCCAATCCGGCCACTGTCCGTCAAACAGTACCTTGCGGAACTGCTCGATCGGCACCGTGATGGGGTTGAGCGCCAACCAGGGCTGCAGTCCGGCCGGCAGCGCCGCCCTCGGGTAGAACACCGGCCCAAGGAACATCAGCACGGTCACCAGGGGGCCCATCAGCTGGTTCATGTCCCGGATGTAGACGCCGAGCGCTGACACGATCCACGCCAGCCCCAGCAACAACAGACAGAAGGGGGCCAGCAGCAGGGGGACGCTCAGTTGCGGCCAGGCCGGCCCCGTGCCCACGGCTGCGTTGATCAAAAGCAGCACGGCCAGCGCCAGGCCGATGTGGAAGATGGCGGTCAAGACGGTTACCGCTGCCAACGTTTCCAGCGGAAACACCATCTTGGTGACGTAGTTGGGCTGGGAGCTGACCAGCATCGGGGCCTTGGTCAGCACCTCGGCCAGGAGCCCATGCACCAGCATGCCGCTCAACAGCCTCAAGGCGAACAACCCCA
>DATKBK010000049.1:0-2964 GCA_035514045.1 Steroidobacteraceae bacterium
CATAGGCAGCCTCCAGCTGCGCCAGCGTGGGAAAACTCGCCACCCGCGGCCATGCGCCTGCCGTGGCCGGTGCCGCACGCCCGGACGGCAGCCCGGCCACCGGCAGGGCGGCCAGCCGTCCCGCAAGCATCAGCGACCCGGCACCGGCTTCGGTCGGCAACCGCACATCCGGCAGCTGTTCGCGATACCCCAGGAAGGGCAGCCAGCCGCGATTGACCAGCAGCTTGTTGCCCTCTGCCAGCTCCAGCACCGTCAGCACCTGGTAGCCCGGCGCACCCTGGTGCGAGATGTTGTCGAGCAGGAACTGCCGCGCAGTATCGAACCGCCCGGCCACGCGCACATGGGTGTAGCGCGGCAGTCGCGCCAGCGTCTGCGCGCTGGCCTCGATCGGCGCGTCGTCGCCGCGCGCAAACTCCTGCCATTGCGCCTGTCGCTGCTGGCCGCGCTGCCACTGCCAGTTGCCCAGCGCCAGGAACACGGGCAGCAGCGCCGCGGTCAGCAGCACCCAGTACCAGCGCGGTGCGAACCGCAGCGGCATCTTATAATCGCCCCATGGACCTGGGCCGCCTCATCATCATTGCCGTGCTGGTCACGATCGTGGCGTTTCTCGGGTCGGCACTGTTCCAGATGGCACGCGGTCAGGGCGATTCGCAGCAGATGCTGCGCGCCCTCACCTGGCGCATCGGCCTGTCGGTGGGCCTGTTCGTGACGCTGCTGATCCTGTGGCGGATGGGACTCATCCACCCGCACGCGGGTCCGTGACGGGCGCCTGTCAGATCCAGTAAACAAACACGAACAGGATCAACCACACCACGTCGACGAAGTGCCAGTACCAGGCCACGGCCTCGAACGCGAAGTGGCGCTGCGGCGTGAAGTGGCCGCGCATGGTGCGACCCCAGATCACCGTGAGCATGATGGCGCCGACGGTCACGTGCAGGCCGTGGAAACCGGTGAGCATGAAGAACGTGGCGCCGTAGATGCCGGTCGAGAGCTTCAGCCCCAGTTCCTGGTAGGCATGGATGTACTCGGTGGCCTGCAGGTACACGAAGAAGTAGCCCAGCAACCAGGTGGCGCCCAGGAAGATGTTGAGCATGGCCCGATTGCCGGCGCGCAGCGCGTGGTGCGCAATGGTGATGGTCACGCCGGAGGTGAGCAGGATGATGGTGTTCCACAGCGGCAGGCCGAAAGCGGGGATGGTCTCGAAGCTGCCGTCAGCGTGACCGCCGACAGTGGCGGGGCCGTTGGTGGGCCAGGCGGCATCGTAGTCCTGCCACAGCAGCAGCTGGTTGAAGATCTTCACGCCATCGCCCGACAGCCATGGTACCGACAGTTGCCGCGCGTAAAACAGCGCGCCGAAGAACACGGCGAAGAACAGCACCTCGGACATGATGAACCAGATCATGCCCAGGCGGAAACTGCGGTCGACGTCGAGGTTGAAGATCCCCTGCTGGTTCTCGCTGATCACCGTCCTGAACCAGAAGAAGAACAGCGAGGCGAGCAGCACCGCACCCGGAATGAACGACCAGGCGCCGGTCCACCCGTTGAGAAAGCCGATCGCGCCCGACATCAGCACGAACAGCGTCACCGAGCCATAGATCGGCCAGGGACTGCCGTGCGGAATGTAGTAACGGCTGGCGTCGTGCGCTTCGGTAGTTGTGCTCATGGGTATCGTTTCCGCAGAAGGTCCGGGTCAGCGCGCCGCTACCGGCGCCGGGGTGTCGTAGAAGGTATAGGCCAGCGTGATGCGATCGACGTGCTTCGGCAGCGCCGGATCGACGAAGAAGCGCACCGGCATGTGCTTGCGCTCATCCACCGCGAAATGCTGCGGCGTGAAGCAGAAGCATTCGGTCTTGCGGAACCAGGCGGCGGCGCTGGAGGGCGCGACGTCGGGCACGGCCTGCGCCCAGCTGACCCGACCGGTGTGGTTGACGGCGAGGAAGTTCGCCTCGTAAAGCCGGCCCGGCTGCACCTGCATGCTGCGCACTTCGGGCTGGAAGGCCCAGCTGCCCACGGTGGGCAGGTTGGCCACGAAATCCACCGTCACGCTGCGCGACTCGTCCACCCTGGTGGGCAGTGTGGCTGCGGTGACCAGGTCGCTGCGGCTGCCGGCACCGGTGATCTGGCAGAACACGTCGTACAGCGGTACCAGCGCGAAGCCGAACGCAAATGCGCCCACGGCCACCAGCCCCAGCTTGAGCGCCAGGGAGCGATGTGCGGCAGGCTTGGTGGCCGGTTCGTGCATGGTCAGCGGTTGATGAAG
Source organism: Steroidobacteraceae bacterium (assembly GCA_035514045.1). Taxonomy (GTDB): domain Bacteria; phylum Pseudomonadota; class Gammaproteobacteria; order Steroidobacterales; family Steroidobacteraceae; genus ZC4RG30. Next base: position 2,261 of record DATKBK010000049.1, read on the forward strand.
GCCACGATGAAGGCGACGTAGACAAACACGGCGAACAGCGCCAGCTTCAACGCGGTGGCGCGCGCACGCCGGCGGCGTTCGGCGATCTGCCCGGGGCTCGTGTCTGCGGCCTGCGCCATCGGGTTCATCCTGCCTTAGTGCGCCACGCCCGCGGTGCCGCGTGCGACCACATCGGCATCCGGCGCATCGGCCCAGCTATGGTACGGGGGCGGCGAAGGCAGCTCCCACTCCAGGCCATGCGCGCCTTCCCAGACGCGATCGGCCGCCTTCGCGCCACCGCGCAAGCACTGCCAGATGGCCAGCGGGAACAGCAGCTGCGACAGGCCGAAGCCGAAGGCGCCGATGGAAGACACCAGGTTCCACTCCGAGAACTGCGTGGCGTAGTCCGGGATGCGGCGCGGCATGCCCGCCAGCCCGAGGAAATGCTGCGGGAAGAACACCACGTTGACGAAGATTGCCGACAGCCAGAAATGCCAGGTGGCAAGCCGCATGCTGTACATGTGGCCGGTCCACTTCGGCAGCCAGTAGTACACACCGGCCATGATCGCGAAGATCGCGCCGGGCACCAGCACGTAGTGGAAATGCGCCACGACGAAATAGGAATCGTGATACTGGATATCCGCGGGCACGATCGCGAGCATTAGCCCGGAGAAGCCGCCGATCGTGAACAGGAACAGGAACGCCAGCGAGAACAACATCGGCGT
>DATKBK010000050.1:0-2278 GCA_035514045.1 Steroidobacteraceae bacterium
CGAGGACAACGAAACCAGTTTTGCCGAACTGAGGGCGCGCGTGACGAAGACGATCGCGCTCATGCAGTCGCTGCCGCCGGCCGCATTCGAGGGTTCGGAAACCCGCGCCATCACACTGAAGCTCGGCCCTCCCGGCAACCAGCGGGAACTGAAGTTCGAGGGACTGGATTACCTGCTCGGCTTCGGTACACCCAATGTGTACTTCCACTACACGATTGTCTACGCGCTGCTGCGCCACAACGGCCTCGACCTGGGCAAACCTGACTACGTCGGCTGACTTCCGGCCGGCACCCGCCGGTGTGCAGGTGGGGGGACATCCCGGATTCACGCCGGCGCAATGGTGACCGCGCACACTGCCCGCATGCCTGCCCCCCCGTCCCGGGCCGGGCGCCGTCCGCACTGGGTACAGGAGCTGGGTTCCGCCGTACGCGGGCTGCGCCGGCGCTCCCTGTTCCTTGCCATGCGCTGGCTGACGCGTCGCGTTGGATTCACGCGGATTCGCCGGATCGGCAGCTGGCTCGGCGCCGTGCACTACACCGCCGGCACCGGCGTCCGTCGGCGTTGTCTCGCCGGGCTTGCTGCACTGATGCGACGCCGCGCCAGCGATCCGGCCGTGGCGCGCACGCTGCGCGAGGCCTATCGGGTGAATACCATAGCGGTGCTGGAAGTGCTCGCCATGGTGGATCGGCGGCTCGAGACACACCGTGTGCGGGAGCATTGCCAGCTGGAGGGTGTCGAGCAGATCGACGCCGCACGCCAGGGACGCGGTGCGATCCTGCTGGCGACGCACTCCGGCAATGGGTTGCTGCTGGCGGCGTGCCTCGCCGATGCCGGCTGGCCCGTGTCGGTGGTCTATCGCCATACGCGGATGCTTTCGAAGCAGTTCTTCAGCACGGGGCTGCGCCGGTATGACATTGAAGCGATTCTCGCGAATGAAGGCTTTCGGGCCTACGCGCGCATGCTGGATGCACTGCGCGCCAACCGGGTCGTCTTTGTCATGATCGATCAGGGCGTGGAGAAGTCCGAAACCGGACTGATGCTGCAGTTCCTCGGCAAGCAAATGCCCATGCCGGGGGGCGTCGTGCAGCTTGCGCGCCAGGCACGTGCGCCGATTCTTCCCGTGGTGACCCTGGCCGCGGAACCACGCTGGCATTTCATGATCCAGTCGCCCATCCAGCTGAGGCCCGGTGGCAGCCTGGAGTCCGATTCATGTGAAGTGCTGCAGCATGTGGAGGCCGCCATTCTTGCGCGACCACAGCTGTGGAGCTGGCCCCACCGGCGCTGGCGCAACTTCCCGGTCGCGCCGACTGCTGATGATCAGCAGGGCGCTGCGGCCCGCCGCTGCAGCAATATTGAAGCCACGCGGTAGGTCCGCGCGTTGTCCACGTCCACCGCGTGCGCGCCATCCTCGAGCACTACGGTCACGGTGCGCAGGCGCAGCTGTCGCGACAGCCGGGCCATGGCACCGTCAAGGGTCAGCCAGCCGAGCAGGAACAGCGCCAGGTTCATCGGCCCGATCGCGCCGATCAGGCGCAGCGGTTTCTTCGCAAACTGCCCACCGCTGCGGAACATCTCTGCGGCTCTGAGGGTGCGCGCACCGGCGATGCCAAACAGGTTGCAGTTGGAGTAGGCATCATCCCGGAACCGATAGAAGCGGCGCTGCCCTTCCGGATGGGCGGCCAGAACGTCAGCCTTGCGCGCCATCGTGAACACCACATCGGCGCCTTGCCGGAGTGCGGCATGGGTGCGGGTCACGGCGCCGGGCGTCAGCAGCACGTTGTCGGCAGCTGTGATAAGCGTGGGCTGGTCGGTTTCGCGGGTCGCCGCATAGACACTGTCGGGAAGCGTCGGGGCGGAGGCAATGTACTCGACCGGCGCCGGTCCTGCCGCCAGCAGCGGGCGGATCTTCACCTCGATGCCCGGCTCCACCACAATGCGGATGCGCTCGACCTCGGGCGCGGCTTGCAATGCCGCGACAACGTGCGCAATCAGTGCCTGGCCGCCAATGGGCACCAGGCATTTGTGACTGACTCCCGCACCCGCCGCAAGCGGATCGACCACGCCGGGGCGCTGTGCCGCCATCACGACGGCGATCAGCCCCGGCGTGTGCAGCGCGTCAGGCGGCATACGCAAGGCAGCTGCGCAGCAGGCCCTGTCTGGCGAGGCTTTCTGCAAGGATGGTTTCGATCAGCTGCACATGACTCCAGCCGATCTGCCGTGCCGCCATGCTGATCGTCTTGCGCGACCACAGGTTGCAGTTGAGGTTGACCTCCATGAA
>DATKBK010000051.1:0-5786 GCA_035514045.1 Steroidobacteraceae bacterium
TCGCGGAGGATCTGTGCGGCCTCCTCGGCGAGTATCACGTTCTTGTGCCTGCCCAGGAAGCTGTCGCATTTGTCCGCGATGGCCTGCTCCAGGTCGGCGAGGATCTCGACGCGATCGGGGTTACCGGCCAGTTCGCGCGCCGCGCGTTCCAGGTACGCAGAAACCTGGTCATGCGCCGCTTCTTCCAGCTGGTAGGCGCTGCCACTGAGGCTGACGACGGTGACTTTGCGCATGTCATTTTCCAATGCGGGTGAGGGTTTCGGTGAGGTGCTGCCAGTAGCCCTGCAGTTCAACCAGGGCGCGCTGGCCGGAATCAGTGAGCCGGTAGTACTTGCGTGGCGGCCCGGCTTCGGATTCCTGCCACTCATAGTCGACCAGGCCTTCGCGCCGCAGCCGGGACAGGAGAGGGTAGAGCGTACCTTCCTGGGTTGCGAATGCCGTGCTGGCCAGGCGCTGCAGCATTTCTGCCACGTAGAGCTTCTCGCCGTCGACCACTCGCAGCACCGCGAATTCCAGCAGGCCCTTGCGGATGGGCGCGAATTTCTCGCTCAGATTGATGGCCGAAGCATTCATGAAGCTACCTTGTTTGAACAAGGTAGCAGCATTTTAAAAGGTTCGCAAGAGCAGCCAGCCGGGACAGTTGCCGCGCTGCTGCCGGGCGCTTAGCCTGCCGCAGGTCTGACGGAGACCCGCTGAATGGATGAGACAGTGCAGTGGATCGATATCGGCGCCGCCGAGGATTTCAAGCGCTCGCCACTACGTGAGGCGCTGCTGGCGGGACGCCACATCGCAATCTCCTACCGCGACGGCCAGTTCGGCGCCATCTCCAATGTCTGCAACCATGTGGGCGGTCCGCTGGGGCAGGGTAGGCTGGATGGCCAGTACGTGGTCTGTCCCTGGCATCAGTACAAGTTCCACCGCTGCACGGGCGAGGGCGAGCCGGGGTACGAAGCCGACAAGGTACCGGGCTATGGTGTGAGGGAGCAGAACGGACGCCTGCTGGTGACCGCCAAGCCGGTCAGCCCGCGCAGCCACCTGCCGCACGAGCCGCATCCGTTGGCGCGCGCGATAGAACGGGCGCCGGGCCCGCTGCGTGTTGGCGGCATTTCGAGCACGGTGATGAATGCGCAGAACCCGCGCTTTTCCACTTCTGAACATCTGCTGGAGACCGCGCTTGAGCACGCGCGCGGCGCGCTCGGCGCCGAGACGCGGCTGCTGCGCCTCAACGACCTGAAGTTCCGTCACTGCGAGGGCTATTACTCGAAGGCCAAAAAGGCTTGCACCTGGCCCTGCTCGATCACCGCGATGGATTCCACCGATGAACTCGACCAGGTGTATGAAATGGCGGTGCACTGGGCCGATGTGCTGCTGGTGGCTACGCCCATCCGCTGGGGTGCCGCCAGCTCGCTGTACTACAAGATGGTCGAGCGCATGAACGCCATCCAGAACCAGATCACCGTGCACAACAACGTACTGATCCGCAACAAGGTGGCCGCGTTCATCATCACCGGCGGACAGGACGGCATCCAGGCCGTCGCCGGCCAGATGATGCTGTTCTTCAGCGAAATCGGCTACGTGCTGCCGCAGTTCCCGTTCATCGCGCACTCGATGGGCTGGGAGTTCGAGGAGATGGACCGCAATGTCGAGCTGGTGCGCGCCAGCGACTCGCTGCGCGCTGGAGCGCGGGAACTTGCGGCGCGCAGCGTCGCCATGGCCGGGTGCCTGCAGGAGCGCGAATTGGCGCAGGCCGCGATTGAAAGAGGCGGGCGCAAGGCGTCGGCGTGAGCCCGGGGCCTCTTCGGCGCGCCTGCGCCGCCAGTGGGGGGTCAGAAGCGGTAGCGCAGTCCCACGCGCACGGTGCGCGGTTCTTCAACGCGGCTGACGCGGCCGGGCATGAGCGTGTCCGGCGGGTCGACGCCGGGCACGTAGCTGTCATACCAGTAGACGATATCCTTGCCGCGCGCGTCGAATACGTTCAGCAGCTCGCCATACAGCGTCCAGCCCCGGTGATTGAAGGCGGCACGCAGGTTGAGGCACTGCTCCCCTTCGGCACGCTCGGAATTGCCTTCGAGCAGCGGGAACTCGCCCAGATGGCGCACTCGCGCCGACAGCTCCACAGGGCCGCGCAGGTACGACACGCCCAGCTCGCCGGCAGTTTCCACTGCACCGGTAATGTGGGTCTCTCCGGGCATGGCAAGTGCGCCGCGATAGCGGGCGCGAGAGCCGGTCCATGCCGCGTCGATGGCAAGGCCCGGCAGTGGCCGCCAGAATGACACCAGCTCGTAGCCGCGGCGGCGGCTGGCAGAGCCGGGCTCGACCGAGTTCGAGTCGCCCACGAACTTCAGTTCGCTGTCCACATCCAGTTGCCACAATGTGGCAGTGAACGAGAATCCGCCGCGCTGGAAGCGCGCACCGATTTCCCCGCCCGTGCCCTTGACCAGCCCCGGCACTGGCGTCTCACTGGCGGTGACACCACGCGCATCGTTCGAATGAAAGCCGCGACCCCAGTTGGCATAGGCTTCGATCGATTCTGATATCTGCCAGGCGGCGCCGAACTTGGGTGAGACGATGCTGTCGCTTTCGTCCCCCTCGAGCGCCGGCACCGTGGCGCCGCTGTCCTCGGGGTCGAGGAACTGCGCCAGCTTCGCGCGGGTGCGGAAGTCATACCAATCGGCGCGCAGCCCCGCCATCAGGCGCAGGCGCTCCACCGGCTGCCAGCGGGCTTCGGCGAACCCGGCCAGCGAGAACTCGCGTGCGCCATGCGCGCCCACTGCGCCCACCACCTCGTCCGCCGCGATGGTGTGATCGACTCCCACGTAGCGGATGTCGTCGTAGCGGGTGTCGGTGCCCAGCGTGAACTGCAGCGCCTCATTCGCCTCGAGCTGCTTCTGCGCCAGGCCACCGAAGGTATATCGCTCGTCCCGCTGGTGAATCTGGAAGGCATAGGTGGCGTCCGAATACATGTCCCAGTCGTAGTACTGGCCGTACAGCGTGGTGCGCCAGTCCTGGCCCGACAGGCGCAGCGTCGCGATGTGGCGCTGCGTCTGCCCGGTGGCGGTGTCGTCCAGTGCACAGTAGGCGTCGGCGCAGAGGGGCGTGCCAATGGCCCGTTCCGGAATCTGTTCGGTGGGGCGCCAGTCGGCGTCATAGCTCATCAGGCTGGTTTCCCAGCGCCCGAAAGAGGTCGGCGCGCTGTACTTCACGAAGCCTGACAGATGCTGCAGGTCTTCAGGCAGTTCCCACGGGCCGTCGTAGGTCTTCCATTGGCCGGCCATGGTCAGCTCGCCATCGCCGAGAAGGGTCGTGCCGCCGCCGGCGGCGCGCAGCCAGCCGAAACTCCCGGCCTCGAAGGCGGCAAAGGGGCGTTCGAAGCGCTGCACCGTGCGAATCAGCGCCGCGCCGGCCAGCGCATTGTCGCCCAGGTCGGCGCGATACGGTCCCTTGCGGAAGTCGATGCGCTCCACGGTTTCGGGCATGAGGCCGTTCACATCGAGGTAGCCCTGGCCGTGGCCGTGGGTGCGCAGATTGACCGGTACGTCGTCGATCAGCGTGGTGAAGTCCGTGCCGTGGTCGAGGTTGAAACCGCGCAGGAAGTACTGGTTTGCCTTGCCGCTGCCGGAGTGCTGCACGGCGATCATGCCGGGGACCGCCTCCAGCAGCTCGGCAACCCGCAGCAGTGGCCGGACGGCGAGGTCGGCGCCCGCGATGGCGCCCTCGCTGGCCGCCGTGGCCACACCGATGAGGTGCTCACCGCGGCCGTAGACAATGACTTCCTCCAGTTCCGTGTCCGCAGGTGTAGCTGCCAACGTCGTCGTGCCGGCAGCCAGCATTGCAGCTGCCAGCCATGTCTTGCGCATCGTTTCCAGAACAGCCCCCGATTACAGTGAAGGACAACAAGGCCTGCGATGAGACCTGCAATTGGCCCCGGCTGTCACGCGCGCTACGGTTGGGAACGGTTAACGTTGCCGTTAACCTGCGAAGTGAAGCGCGCGCCAGGCCCCGGTCAGCCCGGCAGCACGATTCGTGGCAGGTCAGGATGCGGCCGAAAAAATACCGCCACGTGGCCGATGCGCGTGACCATGATGCTGCCGGTGCGTCCGGCCAGCAGTCCCAGCGCCGCATCGCGGTCCTGGCGCTCCATGCCGGGCAGCCGGACCTTGATCAGCTCGTGGTCTTCCAGGGCCTGAACCGTGGCGGCGACCACTGCCTCGGTCAGACCGGCGTTGCCCATCAGGATGACAGGCTTGAGGGGGTGCGCGAGGCCCTTGAGGTGGCGGCGCTGCTTTTCGGTTAGCTGCATGGGAACGGGATTCTACCCATCCTGACGCGAACGGGTCTTGATGCGCGCCGACAGTGCCCTCATGTACGTCTGTCAGGACTCCAGGTTCCGCGAACGGATGCGTGGGCCCCGGGCGCCCTGGTTGCTGGCGAGCGGCCCTGCGATGGTGTAGCGTGACTCCCTGGAGGAGCTGTAAGTGAATGACATGACTGGCAAAGTGCTGATCTGGGTAGTGGTCCTCGGGGCCATGCTGTTCCTGTTCAGCCGCTTCATGCCGCCCGTTGCTGTGTCCAATCCCATCACCTATTCCACCTTCCTCGACGAACTGGAGTCGGGCCGGGTCGACACGGTGGTTCTGCAGGGGGAGATCATCGACGGCCAGTTGGAGGACAACTCCCGCTTCCGCACCTACAACCCCGAGACCGACAACACGGCGCTGATCGGCGCCCTGCGCCGGGCCGATGTGACTTTCGAGGGCCGCGCGCCAGAGCAGCCGCATTTCCTGACCCAGTTGCTGCTGCAGCTGGCCCCGGCCTTGCTGCTGATCCTGGTGTTCGTCTACATGCTGCGCCAGATGCAGGGCGCTGCGGGTGGCCGCGGGGCCATGTCCTTCGGCAAAAGCAAGGCGCGCCTGCTGGGCGAGGACCAGGTCAACGTCACCTTTGCCGATGTGGCCGGTGTCGACGAGGCCAAGGCCGAGGTCAGCGAGATCGTCGACTTCCTCAAGGATCCGGGCAAGTTCCAGAAGCTCGGCGGCAAGATTCCCAAGGGCGTGTTGATGGTCGGCAGTCCCGGCACGGGCAAGACGCTGCTGGCCCGAGCGATTGCCGGCGAGGCCAAAGTGCCCTTCTTCACCATCTCCGGCTCCGACTTCGTCGAGATGTTCGTGGGCGTGGGCGCAAGCCGCGTGCGCGACATGTTCGAACAGGCCAAGAAGCACGCGCCGTGCATCATTTTCATCGACGAGATTGATGCGGTAGGCCGCCATCGCGGCGCCGGCCTTGGCGGTGGTCATGACGAGCGCGAGCAGACGCTGAACCAGCTGCTGGTCGAGATGGACGGCTTCGAGGGCAACGAGGGCATCATCGTCATCGCCGCCACCAACCGTCCCGATGTGCTCGATCCGGCGCTGCTGCGACCGGGTCGGTTCGACCGCCAGGTGGTGGTGCCGCTGCCGGATGTGCGCGGCCGCGAGCAGATCCTGCGCGTGCACATGCGCAAGGTGCCAGTGGCCGATGACGTGAAGCCGGCACTGATCGCGCGTGGCACGCCGGGCTTCTCGGGTGCAGATCTTGCCAACCTGGTGAACGAGGGGGCGCTGTTCGCCGCCCGGGCGAACCAGCGGCTGGTCAACATGGAGCAGCTCGAGAAAGCCAAGGACAAGGTCATGATGGGCACCGAACGCAAGTCCATGGTGATGACCGACGACGAAAAGAAGATGACCGCTTATCATGAGGCTGGCCATGCCATCGTCTCGGTCCACGAGTCGGCATCGGATCCGATCCAC
>DATKBK010000052.1:0-5533 GCA_035514045.1 Steroidobacteraceae bacterium
GAGGATCCGCATCAGGAAGATCCAGGACGTCATCGCCACGACCATCTGGCCGATACCGCCCAGCGAGGTGCGCACGATGTTGAGCAGCACCGCGCCGCGCCAGACCAGCTGCGAAGCTGTCACACGGATGTGCTGGCCCCCGCGGAACAGGATCCACAGCTGCATCAGCACGCCCGCGCCGCGGCCGATATTGGTGGCGATGGCCGCGCCTTCGACGCCCATTGCCGGGATGGGGCCGAAGCCGAAGATCAGGATCGGGTCCAGCACGATGTTCAGCCCGTTGGCGACCCAGAGCACGCGCATGGCGATGGCCGCGTCGCCGGCGCCGCGGAAGATCGCGTTGATCACGAACAACAGCATGATCACGGCGTTGCCGCCCAGCATCCATTGCATGTAGCGGTAGCCGTGTTCCAGCGTCCAGGCGTCGGCGCCCATCAAGCGCAGCAGGTCCTGGGCCCAGATGATGCCGCCCAGTGCGAACGGAACCGACGCCAGCACCGCAATCAGGATGGCCTGTACCGCGGTGACCGAGGCCTCCTCTGACTTGTGCTCGCCGATGCGCCGCGCGACCACTGCGGTCACGGCCATCGCCAGGCCCATGGCGACCGAGTACAACAGGAACAGGTAGCTCTCGGTCAGCCCCACCGTGGCCACCGCGGACGAGCCCAGCTTGCCGACGAAGAAGATGTCCACCACCGCGAAGGTGGATTCCAGCACCAGTTCCAGCACCATCGGCACCGCGAGCAGAAACACCGCCGTGCGCAGCGGAATCTTCGTGTAGTCGGCGCCGGTGCCGCGGACCGCGTCGCGCAGCGCCGCCCAGATGGAACCCTTCGGGGGTGGGACGGCGACATCGGCATCGGTATTGGCGGCGTCGGTCGGATCGGTTGTCATAGGTGGGCAACTAAATGTATGGGAAGGGCGAAGTCAATTATCGGCTGATGCCGAACGCACAGAGGTAAGACGAATGGGGAAGCAGGTAATCGACATGGGCCCCGTGGGATTCCCTCCGGTCACAGCCCAGCGTCCAGCAGCCCATAGCCCGTTTCAAGGCGCTCAACCCCAGAGGTAGGGCATGTGCGCTGGCCGCTGATGCGGCGGGCCTCGGCCGGCGCGTGCCGGGATCCAGGGGGCGCGTCTGGGATTCCCGGATTTCAGTCGGCCTCTGGCAGGCCAGCCCGGCCACCCGATCTTTGAGCGGGGCGGCTCTATCCAGATCAAGTTCGCGCCCAATACCTGCAATACTTGCGGACAACCTGGGGGGAGAATCATGTCTTCACGACCTCATGAACAGCGGATGCGCATCGTGGCCGCCTTGGCGCTGGCATGCGCAGGCGGCTTTGTCGGAACCGCGGCAGCCGCAGACAACTGCGACCGCTCGTGCCTGACCGGCCTCATCACGCAGTACGTCGATGCGCTGGTGGCGCAGGACGCGTCGAAACTTCCCCTGGCGGCCGCCAATATCAAGATCACCGAGAACTCGCAGACCGTGAAGCTCGGGGACGGCCTGTGGAAAACCGCGACCGGCAAGGGCACCTTCCGCCACGACTACCTGGATGTGAAAAAGCAGGTGGCAGCGACCCACGTGGTGATTCTCGAGGGCCAGGTGCAGGCGCTGTACTCCGTGCTGCTGCACGTGAAGGATCGCAGGATCAATGGCATCGAGACGCTGTTGCAGCGGGTCGACGGCCAGTCGCGCCTGCGGCCCACCGAGCTGGGCAAACCGGTCCGGGGCATGGACGACCCCGTGCCCGCGGGCAAGAGGATGTCGCGCGAGGCGATGATCAGGACCGCTCTCACCTACACCGAGGGCCTGCGCGTGGGCAGCTTCATCGATGCCGGCACGCCCTTCGCACCGGGAACCTATCGCGTCGAGAATGGCGTCATCACGGCGGGTGAAGGCTGCGGCCGCGCCGACTGCGGCATGTACGCGCAGAACATCATCGTGCACCCGGGCATCATCGCCAGCGTGGCTGCCGTGGATGAAGAGAACGGCGTGGTGCTGCTGTGGATGAATTTCGGGCACACCGGTTCGAACTATGGCGAAGGCAATTCGCTGGTGACCTTCGAGGCCTTCAAGGTGTGGGACGGGCAGATCCAGTCCATCAGTGCGTTCTTCCTGGGCCTGCCCATTTCGACCGCGCGCTTCTGGCCTTCGTCAGACCCGGTTCCGCGGTAGGCAGGGAGCGACCGACACAGTGAATGATCTGCGCGAGTCCCTCAGCACTTTCAGTCAGGAGATGCTGGCCCAGATAATCGAACGTACGCCCGCCGTACTGGGTGCACTGCTGCTGCTGCTGGTGGGCTGGGTCGTGGCACGCGTTCTGCGGGCGTTGTCGGTGCGCGGCCTGAAACTGCTCGATGTCCTGGTCGGCCGATTCACGACGCGACCAGCGCATTCCGTCCAGCGCTCGCTGCGGATCGTTGCCGACCTGATTTTCTGGATCGTGCTGCTGCTGTTCATTTCCGCCGCGACCCAGGTGCTCGGGCTGTCACTGTTCAGCCAATGGCTGGCTCGCCTGGTCGAATATCTGCCATCGCTGGCGGTCGGGTTGCTGATCATCGCTGCGGGCATCCTGCTGTCCCGGTTTGCTGCCGACCTGGTGCGTTCCACATCGAACCGCATGGCTTCGCCGCAGCGCGAGGCCTTGGCGCAATTGGCGCAGGGCGCAACGCTGGTGACGGCACTGCTGGTCGGCGCGGACCAGATCGGAATCCACATCACGTGGGTGGCCGTGCTGGCGGCCATTGCGCTGGCTTCACTGCTCGGGGGCGTGATGCTGGCTGCGAGCCTGGGCGCCCGCAGCTACGTGGCGAATCTCATCGGTGCACGGCACCTGCGTGATGCCTATCAGGTCGGTGACTTCGTCCGCGTGGCGGGCCACGAAGGGCGCATCGTGGATATCTCGAACACCAGCCTGCTGCTGGAAACCAACGAAGGACGACTGAGCCTGCCAGGCCGCGTCTTCAACGACGAAGCCGTCCTGTTGCTGACCAGGCCGCCCGGGAGCTGACCGATGGACATCCTGTCTACTGCCTTCCTGCGCACCCACCCGGCCGAAGCTGCCGCCATACTGGAAGCAGAAGCGCTGGCAGAATCCCGGGACCTTCTGCAACGTGTCCCGTCGCGAATTGCTGCGCCGGTGCTGGCACAGATGCGCCAGTCCTTTGCCGCCCGGTTGCTCGCCGACATGCCTGTCGAGCAGGCAAGCGAACGACTGGATCGCCTTGATGCACGAACCGCGGCTGGCCTTCTTCGGCACATGCCTCCCGCGCAGCGCGATCGGTGTCTGGGTGGCCTTTCCACTGCGGCTGCACTGTCCATTCGCCTGCTGCTGAGCTTTCCGGACGACAGCGTTGGCGCCTGCGCGGATCCGGACACCCTGCGCCTGCACGTCGATTGCAAATGCGCGGAAGCATTGCAGCGCATTAGCGCAGCGCAGGCTTCGGCAAGTCCGATCATGCTCGTCGACGATGCTGGTCATCTGCAGGGTTGGGTGGCTCCGGAAGTCGTGCTGCGCGCACCGCGAGAACTGCCACTGGGGGCGCTGGCGCAACCTTTCGCTGCCCAGTTGCCAGCGCCGATGACGCTGGCCGCGGCGCGTCGGCATGAGGCGTGGAAAAGCACCAGCGTGCTGCCGGTGGTGTCACGCGGCGCGCAACTGACTGGCCTGCTGACACGCGATGCGTTGGAGAGCGCCTGGTCGATTGCGCAGAAGCGCGCGCAATTGCCCCCTTCGTCGGCGCCGATCGTCCAGAGCCTCGCGGGGGGTTACTGGCTGACGCTTTCCGGGCTGCTGAACGCAGCCGTGCAGCTGTTACCAGCCGCGACGCCAGTCGCAGAGCAACGTCGTGGCAGCTAGCGTATCCGGCATCGATGCACTGCTGGGGGAACGCTTCCTGATCGATTTCCCGGCCGAAGCTGCGCGGGAACTGGAATCGCTGCCGGTGGATGAAGCCGCCACGCTGCTGGGTAGCGGGACCGACCTTGCCATCGTGCGAACCTGGGAGCGCCTGGCACCGGATGTCGCCGCCGCGATGCTTGCCCGGCTTTCCGTACAGCAGCAGCGCCACCTGCTGACGGAGTGCGATCCAGTGGCCAGCGTGGCTGCCGTCTCCCAGCTGGAGGCCGGTTCCCGCGACGGACTGCTTGAACTTCTCCCGCCAACCGTTGCGCGCGAACTGCGCGATTTGCTGGCATATCCGGCCGACAGCGCCGGACGCATCATGGATCCGCGCGTCGGTACCGTGCGCTCGCACCTGACCGTGGCGGAATCCATCGAGCGGCTGCGCACCTGCAGGCAACGCGGTCTGTCCGAACTCTTTGTCGTCGATGACCACAGCAGGCTGGTGGGGCGTGTGCTGGCAGAGGACCTGGTGCTGGCAGATCCCTCGCTGGCCATCACTGCAGTCCAGCGGCCACTGGTTGCTGCCGTCAAGGATCTCGACCCGCGGGAAGATGTGGTGGAGACACTGCACAACAGCCCGGTCAGTGTGGTGCCCGTTGTCAATCAGGAAGGTCGCCTGCTCGGTGTCATCCGCGAGGCCCAGATCATGGAGGCCGTGCGCGCCGAGACCAGCCTCGATATGCAGACGATGGTGGGTGCCAGCGCTGACGAGCGGGCGCTTTCTCCCGCGCTGTTTGCCGTCCGCAAGCGATTGCCGTGGCTGCAGATCAATCTGCTCACGGCCTTCCTCGCCGCGGCAGTGGTCGGACTGTTCGAGGGCGTGATCGCGAAGGTAACGGCACTTGCCATCCTGTTGCCGGTCGTCGCGGGTCAATCCGGCAATGCGGGCGCGCAGGCGCTTGCCGTTACCATGCGCGGCCTGGTATTGCGCGAAGTCGGCGTAAGGCAATGGCCGCGCGTCGTGATGAAGGAAGCGGCTGTCGGCCTGATCAATGGCCTTGCAGTCGCGACCACCACGGCCATCGGTGTCTTCATCTGGAGCCGGTCAATGGGACTGGTGCTGGTGATCGTCCTCTCGATGATTATTTCCATGGTTGCCGCAGGGCTCGCCGGCGCGCTGGTGCCGATCGTCCTGCGGCGCATTGGCCAGGATCCCGCCACTGCGTCTTCGATTATCCTGACCACCGTGACCGATGTGACCGGCTTCTTTTCGTTTCTGGGCATTGCGACCCTGCTGATCGCGCAGCTGTGACTGGAGGCTCTGCGCACGAACGTTCATGGTTTATCCTGCGTCGAGGCAAACAAGCTGGGAGAGGGCAATGATGTACAGGATCAAATCGGGTGGTCCGGTGATGGCAACGGCGGCATTGCTCCTGTGCTGCTTCACCCTGCCCGCCGCGCAGCCGAATCTGCCTTTTTCGCTGGAGCAGTTGAGCATCGGCCTGCCGGAAGCGGGCGCGCCGCGGGCGGTGGTGGGACCGTATGCCGTGTCCGCGGAGACGATAGCTGGCTCGCCCGGCTTGCGGCTCTACCGGCCCCGTGACCTGGCGATATTCCCAGCCCGCGACACGCTGCCCGTTGTGGTCTGGGGCAACGGCGCCTGCCTGGCCAATGGCAGCGACTTC
>DATKBK010000053.1:0-9931 GCA_035514045.1 Steroidobacteraceae bacterium
GCAACTCCACGACGTTCATCTGTCCGGCCGCAAGCAGCGCTTTGACCGATGTCATGGCGAGCAGCGGCTGATGGCCGGGATCCAGCGAACGCGGCAGCCGCTTCAGGTCCGGCAGCGACCGCGCCTGGGCGTGTTTCTGGAAGAACTTCTGACCCGCCACGCCGGACGGCGCGCGTAACAGGGACACCGGCCGATCCTTCAGGTGGGGCAGCAACAATGGCGCTACCGCGGCGTAGTAGGCGATGAGGTCACCCTTGGTGACGCCACTCTCTGGATCGATCACGCGGTGCGGGTGTGTGATACGCATGGCAGCGGGTGCGTGAGCAGTGGGGGATTTGCGCGTACCTGCCGGCTTGCGTTCGCCGGCCGGTGCGCCGGTCTTCTCCAGCGAGATCTGGCGCGCCGGCTTGTCGTCGCGAAGACCGTGGAACACCGCCTGCCGCAGATGCTTGCCAGTGGTCCAGCCCGCGAACGAGACCTCGGCGACCAGCTTCGGCTTCACCCAATTCGGGATCATGCGCCGCGTGGTTCCCACTCGCTCCGGGTTGTTCGCGAACGGACCGCTGGCGGCCGCCAGCCCGTCAAGCTTGGCACGCAACGCCGCCAGCGCGTGCTGATCGAAGCCAGAGCCCACGTTGCCCACGTAACGCAAGGTGCCCTGCGCATCGTGCACGCCCAGCAGCAGCGAGCCCAGGCCCTCGCGCGAACCCTGCGGATCCGTAAAGCCGCCAATCACGAACTCCTGCCGCAATCCCGCCTTGAGCTTGATCCAGTCGCGGCTGCGGCCTGATCGGTAGGTGGCATCCGCGCGCTTGCCAAGCAGCCCCTCGAAGCCGGCGGCGCGCGCGGCGGCCAGCAGGCGCTTCGGATCGCCTTCAAGCGTTTCGCTGAAACGCACCACGCCGCTGTTCTTGCGGGCCAGCAGGACGTTCAGTCGCTCGCGCCGCTGTTGCTGGATGTGTTCGCGCAAGTCCTCGCCGCCAGCAAACAGCAGATCGAAGACGATGTAACGCAACTCGGCGGTACTGCCCAGTTCGAAGGCGTTCTGCAAGCGCTGGAAATCCGGCACGCTTTCGTCGTCCAGCGCGACCACCTCGCCGTCCAGCCAGCAGGACGGCAGCTTCAATGCGCGGATGGCCGTCACCAGGCGCGGCAGGCGCTGTGACCAGTCATTGCCATTGCGCGTAAAGCAGCGCACGTCGCGTCCATCCACCCGCACCAGCAGCCGGTAGCCATCGAGTTTCAGCTCGTACTGCCAGTCGCCCTCGGTTGGCGCGGCGCTGACCAGGGTGGCCAACTGCGGAGAGATCAGCGGCGGCAGCGGGGCTTTCTTCTTCGCACTGGCCGCTTGCCCGGCCTTCGCTGTGCCCTTCGACTTTGCCTTGGCTTTGACTTTGGCCTTCGGACTCAGAACGCTGTCGCCCCGCTCTGCCACCACGTCAAACTCCGCGCTGGCACGAGCTGCCGCGTCTTTCTCCTTGATCAGAAGCCAGGCGGGCTGTCGCTCCTCACCGCGCGCGCGCATACGCACCAGCGTGAAGCCACCTTTCAGCTTTGTCCCTTCCAATCTGAACTTCAGCTTGCCTTCGCGAAGGCCGCGCCCGGCATCGCCCACGGGATGCCAGCTGCCGGTGTCCCACACGATCACCGACCCGGCGCCATAGCTCCCTTTCGGAATCACGCCCTCGAAATCGCCATAGGCCAGCGGATGGTCCTCCACCTGCACTGCCATGCGCTTTACGGCCGGATCCAGGCTTGGCCCTTTGGGTACGGCCCAGCTGCGTAGCACACCATCCCACTCGAGCCTGAAGTCATAGTGCAGATTGCGCGCCGCGTGCTTCTGCACCACGAACCGGCCAGCACCATGCGCAGCGCCGGCCTTGCCCGGTGGCTCTGGACTGACGCCGAAGTTCCGCTTGCGGTTGTAGGAGCCGAGGCTGGCGGTGGCCATTGCTGCACAGGCTCAGGCAGCGCGGCTGCGCTTGCGCGCCGCGCTTTCACGCGGCTTGCCATCTTTGAGACTTCGCTTCAACAGCTCGGTCAAATCAATGATGTCTGCACCGCCCTCAGGCAGGTCCTCTTCAGGCTCGGTGACCGCATGGGTCTTGCCGGCTTTGGCACGTCGTGACACCAGCTCCATCACCTGCTCGCTGAACCGGTCGGTGAACTGGGTGGGATCAAAATCAGCGCTCATCGAATCGATCAGCTGCGTGGCCATCTGCAGTTCGCGGCTGTCTACGCCGGCAGCTTTCACGCCCTCCCTGGGGATATCGAGGTCCGCAAAATCGCGGAGGTCGGATTCCCAGCGCAGCAGGTTGAGCACCAGCACCGGTCCGTGCGGCAGCAGCACCGCAAAATGCTGTTTGGTCTGGATCACCACTCGCGCCAGGCCCGCACGCCCGCTTTTCTTCAGCGCCTCGCGCAACAGTGCGTAAACCTTCTGGCCCTTGCCGGTGGGCGCGAGGTAGTAGGGCCGGTTGAAAAAGAGGAAGGGGATATCCCCTGCCGGCACGAACGACTCGATCTCCACCATCTGGGTAGAGCGTGGATAGACCTCGGCGATCTCCTTGTCGGTGAGCAGCACGTAGCTGCCGTCCTTGTGCGCGACGCCGCGGACGATGTTCTCCTTGGTGATCTCCTTGCCGGTGCGCTTGTTGATGCGCCGGTACCCCACCGGATCCATGCTGCGCTTGTCGATCCAGTCGAAATCGATGCCGCTCTCACCGCTGGCGGTGTGCAGGCTGACGGGAATATGGACCAGACCAAAGCTGATGGCGCCCTTCCAGAGGGCACGGCTCTTGGTGGGACGGGCCTTGGTGGCCATGGAAGATGCTCCAGCTGGCGGGCCTTCAGAGTAAGGGCGCGCCGCCCGTTGTGAGGTCGTCCGGGGGACAGCTGTCCGTGTGGGAGTGCGCCTACGCCCGCTCCAGGAACCCGTTTGTGGTAGCTCCCAACTGACCGGACCTCATCCCTTCTCTGGCTGGATTGCGGAACATGGCCTGAAGGGTATGCTTGAAGGCGTCATGGCCGTGAATCCGCACCCGCCTGCCAGCCAGGAAATCGATCTGGAGGCAACCGCCGAGTTGCCCCGGCTGGATTTCGATCCGGCATTCGACGGTGGGACCGACACCTTCATCGCGCTCGCCACGCCTGCAGACCTGTCGGAACTGGCCGACAGCCTGCGCGACGTCGAACGCCGCCTGAAGCGCAAGACGGAGCGTCTGCGCGAGCTTGAGGAGCAGCTTGCGGTTGCTGCGGCGGCGCAGCAGCAACTGCGCGACGACCTCGACAGCGAACGCCGCACCGTTGCAGAACAACTGGAACAGGAGCGCAGGAGCGCGGCGTCCCAGCTGGATGAAATGCGCAGGTCGACCGCGGCGCAGGCGGCGGAACTTCGCCACCAGGCGCGAGATCTCGAGGAGCTGCGCAGGCGCACTGAGCGCCAGGACGAGGCGCTGCGTCATTCACAGGGCTTGCGTGGCGTGCTCGAGGGATTGCTGGCCGAGGGGGATGGTGCTGTCGCGGACATCGAGGCGCGTCACGCAGCCGAGATGGCCGCGAGGGATGAGCGCACCGCCCGCCAGCTGCACGAAGCTGTCGAGCGCGAGGCAAAGCTGAAGTCAGAGTCCGAGTCGACACTGGCGGCGATGAGGCAGGCACAGGTCGATCACGCAGCGCAGCTGGTGGCTGAGCGTGCGGCGCACGCCGCTGCGCTGGCGCAGGCACTGGAAGCGCAGCGCAGAGAGGCTGCGGCGGAAGTCGCTGAGCGGGAGGTGGCGCTGCGTGCCACCCTCGCGCAGCAACAGGAAGAGCTGGCCGAATTGCGTGCCAACGATGAGGCCGCTTGCGCCGGCATCGAGATCTTCGAGCAGCAGCGGCAGCGAATTGGCGCGCTGGAGAGTGAGCTGGCGGTCGCGCAGGAATGGGCGAATCAGCTGGAGCAGGACCAGAACGCTTCGAGGGAACAGATACTGCGCCTGGAATCTGATGCCCGCGAGAGCATGTCCCTGCTGGGAAACCTGCAGCAGAACATCGCGCGCCTCGGCCAGGAGGATTCCGGTGCCCGGCCGGGCCTCAAGGTGGTGGGTGATCCGCTTCCCGAGCGATATCTCGAGAGTGTAGAGGACGGCACCGAGGCCGTGCACCCACTGGGCCGCCGCACCACCATCGGCCGTACGCCGGACAACGACATACAGATCGTCGCCACTTTCATCAGCCGCAACCACGCCGTGATGCTGGGCAGCGCGGAACACTGCATCCTCGAAGACCTTAATAGCACGAATGGCGTGGCGGTCAATGGCCGGCGCGTCACTCGCCATGCCCTGCACGACGGCGATATCGTCACGATCGGCCAGACCCGGTTCCGCTACCGCCAATCCACCTGAGGCAGCGCTGCGGCTACAACTCCCAGCGACTCATGTCTGGCTCGTTGCCGAGACTGATTTCCAGCAGGCAAAACCGCACCCGGCGGTCCAGCTCCGCGACCTGCTCATCGTCGAGGTTCTCGATGCGGTAGGCGTCGCCCGGGTCCACATGACGTCTGGTCATCAAAGTTACGCGTTCGATGATGCGCGCCACCACTCCCAGTGTCTCGAAGTGTGGCCCCCCGGATGCCGCATCGATCATGGCCGCTTCGAGGTCTGCATAGCCCGTTGCATCGAAAAGGCCGTCTTCCATCAGGCGCCCCAGAACCGAGTCGTCCTCCCACCCATCACTGACGGGATCATTCCGGGCAAGGAGCGGGTAGTCGCTGTCCTGAACATCATTCATGTGAACGGCATTCTACGCGGGCCACGTCAGTGGCGGCGAGTGAAACCACGCGACGCCCGCTACTCGTAACGCAGCGCTTCGATGGGGTTGAGCGCCGACGCACGCCGCGCCGGCACATAGCCGAACACGATGCCGACTGTCGCGGACGCTGCGATTGCCACCAGCACCACCACCGGACTGATATACACCGGCCAGCCGAAGATCCCCGCCAGGCCAGCGGCCACGCCGGCCCCCAGCCCCAGCCCGATCAGGCCACCCACCAGGCACAGCAGCACCGCCTCGGTCAGGAACTGCCCCAGGATGTCGGACCCGCGCGCACCGATGGCCATGCGCAGCCCGATCTCGCGCGTACGCTCGGTCACCGACACCAGCATGATGTTCATGATGCCGATGCCACCCACCACCAGCGAGATCGCCGCGGTGGCCGCCAGCAGCAGCCCGAGTGTCTTCGAGGCCTGGTTGCGGGTCTCGAGGAATTCGGCGAAATTGCGGATGATGAAGTTGTTGTCCTTGTCCGGCCCGATGCGCCGCCGGTCACGCAGCACGCGCTCGATGTCCGCCTGCACCTCGGCAAGGTTGTAGCGCGGATCGACCTTCACCAGCAGCGAGCCGATCTGGTCGGGCGCGCCCAGGCGCCCGACCAGGCGCGAACGGGCGGTGGAGATGGGCACCAGGATCACGTCGTCCTGGTCGCGGCCGCCGGCCTGGCCCTTCTCGGACAGCACGCCGATCACCTGGAAGGGTGAGTTGTTGATGCGGATGGTAGTGCCCAGTGGATCAGCCCCGGCGAACAGTTCGCGCGCCACGGTAGCGCCGAGTACCCCGAACTTGGCGCCAGACGCCGCCTCGCGCGCATCAAAGTAACGCCCTCGAGCAATCGGCCACTCGCGCACCAGTTCGATCTCTGCGCCCACGCCCTGCACCTGGGTGGTCCAGTTGGCATTGCCCAGCACCACGCTGGCGTTGTTGTTGCCAAGCTCACCGGATGCCGCCATCACGCCTGCCACGCCATCGCGCACCGCGCGCAGGTCTTTCTCGGTAAGCGGCGGCGCAGAACCGAAGCCGCCGCGGCGGCCACCGACATTGGCCGAGCCTGGGAAGATGGTGAGCTGGTTGGTGCCGAGGCTGGAAATCTGGTCCTCGATCTGCTTGCTGGCGCCGCTGCCGATGCCGGACATCACGATCACCGAAGCCACACCGATGATGATGCCCAGTGTGGTCAGCATGCTGCGCAGCTTGTTGAGTCGCAGCGCGACCAGTGCCGTCTTGATGTACTCGATCACGCTCATACGGGCCGCCCGGCGACTGCGCGGTCTTCGACGATGCGGCCGTCGCGCACGCGCAGCAGACGTCTGGCATGCGCGGCCACGTCAGGCTCATGGGTGACCAGGATCACGGTCATGCCGCTTTCGGTGAGCCGCTCGAACAGCGCCATGATCTCCCCGGAGGTCTGCGTGTCGAGCGCACCGGTGGGTTCGTCGGCGAGGATGAGGCTGGGGGAATTGACCAGCGCGCGGGCAATGGCCACGCGTTGCTGCTGGCCGCCCGACAGCTGCGAGGGCACATGGTCCATGCGGTCGGCCAGACCCACCTCGGTGAGCCGCTGCGCGGCCAGCTCTGAGCCGCGCGCCTGCCTTGCCGGATCGCGCGAATAGGCCAGCGGCAGCTTCACGTTGTCGAGCGCGGAAGTGCGCGCCAGCAGGTTGAACTGCTGGAACACGAAACCCAGGGTGCGGTTGCGCAGGTCGGCCAGCTGGTCCTTGTCCAGGGTGGCGATGTCGGCGCCGTTGATGGCAAGCGCGCCGGTGGTTGGTGTGTCGAGCGCGCCGATCAGGTTCATCAGCGTCGACTTGCCCGAGCCCGACGGACCCATGATGGCGACGAATTCGCCGCGGTGAATGTCGAAGGACACATCGCGCAGTGCGTGCACCGCGACCTCGCCCAGCTGGTAGGTTTTGGTCAGATTGCGGGCAGAAACTACGGGGGCCTGCGCGGCGCCGCCATCCATCACTGCCGGACCTCGGTGCGGGAACGGACGATCACCTGCATGCCCGGCTCGAGCGAGCCACCCTCGAGCACCTCGACCACTTCCATATAGCGATCGTCGGAAACGCCCAGCATCACCTGAAGTGCTTTGGGCTTGCCGGCCTCGAGCACCCACAAACTGCCGGGGCGCGCCTGGATGGCGTTCGCCTTCGAGCTGAGCTGACGGAACCTGACCAGCTGCTCGGGCGTGAGCACGCCGGCTACCGCGTTGTCGATGCGATTGCTCATCGCCCGCAGCTCGCGATTGTTCAGGCCGCCGCCCTGTCCACCCTGCACCAGGCCCGCCGGACCGCTGCCGGCCTGCTGTGCCTGCATCTGCTGGGACACCTGCTGCATCGCGCGCTGCAGCCGCTGTTCCTGATCCTTGTTCAGGCCGAGTTCCTTCGCGATCTGGCTGGTGTTGGCCAGCATCCCACCACCCTGGGCCATCGCGCCCTGCCCGCCACCGGACTGACCGGACTGCTGGCCTGAAGCCCGCTGGTCAGGCGGCTGGTAGCGCGTCGCGTCATTGGGCACGCGCATCACGTCGTCGCGCCGGTCGGTGACGATGCGCACATTGGCCGTCATGCCTGGCAGCAGCATCTGTCCCGGATTCTCCGCCTGGATCATCACACTGTAGGTGACCACGTTCTGCACCGTGGTGGAGGCCAGCCGCACCTGCGCCACGCGGCCGGGGAAGGTCTGGTCGGGAAAGGCATCGACGGTGAAGCTGGCAGGGTTCTCGTTGCGGATGGAGCCGATGTCAGCCTCGTCCACCTTGGCCTCGATCTGGATCTGCGACATGTCCTGGGCGATCTTGAACAGCACCGGCGCCTGCAGGCTGGCCGCCACCGTCTGGCCCAGATCGACGCTGCGCGAGATCACCACGCCGTCGATGGGCGAGCGGATCTGGGTGCGCGACAGGTCGATGCGCGCCTGTTCGAGCGATGCCTGGCGGGTCTGCAGCGCCGCCTCGGCATTCTTGATCTGCGCCTGCGCGATGATCAGGTCGCTCTCTGACAACTCCATCTGCTTGCGGGAGTCCTCGATCGCGGTCTGGGCGATGAGCTGGCGCTCGGCCAGCTGCTGTTGCCGCTCGTAATCGCGCCGCGCCTGCTCCACCGTGGTCTGCGCCTTGCGCAGCGAAGCCTGCTGCGAGCCCATGTTGGCCCGCGCCACCGCCATGTCGGCTTCGGCGGAGGCCACGCGCTGCTGATAGGACTGCGGATCGATCACCGCCAGCAGATCGTCCTTCTTGACCAGCGAGTTGAAGTCCGCATGCAGCGCGGCAACCTGCCCGGAGATCTGCGAGCCCACCTCGACCGTGACCAGCGCCGCCACTGAACCGGTGGAACTGATGGACTTCTCGACCGCGCCCCGGTCCACCTCGCCGGTCTCGTAGGTGACATCGGCGGTCCCCTGTCCGAAGCGCCCCCAGGCCAGCACGGCCACCACCAGGGCCACAACTACAACCACGCCACGCTTGATCCAGGTTTTTGCCATCGGGAGAGAATCCGGTTCGCGAATATTATTGAAAGGGGCCGGAGAAACTTCGACCGCCGGGGCGATCTCAAGTTCTCGAACGGTGGGAATTTTCGCCGTCAGCCCTCACCAGCGGCGCGCTGGCCCTCACTGGCGGCCTCCAGCAACCCCTTGGTGGCCAGCCAGCCCCGGTCGTAGAGCCGCGAGACGTACTTGGCGCCGCCATCACAGAGGATAGTGACGATGGTATGCCCCGGGCCCAGTTCACGGGCGACCCGCACCGCCGCCGCTACATTGATGCCACTGGTGCTACCCAGGAACAGCCCGTCCTCGCACAGCAGGCGATACACCATGGTGACGGTCTCGCGGTCCTCGACATGCACGGCATCGTCAACCGGCGCACCGCGGAAGTTGTCGGTGACGCGGCCGATGCCGATGCCCTCGGTGATCGAACCGCTGCCGGTGGCCTTCACCTCGCCATTGCGGATGAATTCGTAGAGCGCGCTGCCGGGCGGATCGGCCAGCACGGTGCGGATGCCAGCACGTTTCGACTTGAGGAATTCGGCAGCGCCGGCCAGCGTGCCACCCGTGCCGCTCGAGGCCACGAAGGCGTCGATGCGACCGCCGGTCTGCTCCCAGATCTCCGGGCCGGTGGACTCGACATGCGCGCGCCGGTTGGCGGTGTTGTCGAACTGGTTCGACCAGATGGCGTTGGGCAGTTCCGCGGCAAGCCGCCCGGCCTGATGCTGGTACTGCGCCGGATTGCTGTAGGGAACCACCGGCACCCTGCGCACCTGGGCACCGAGTGCTTCGAGCAGCTGGTATTTCTCCGCCGACTGGTTGTCCGGCATCAGCAGGATCAGCCGATAGCCGCGCGCGTGGCAGACATGGGCCAGACCGATGCCGGTGTTGCCGGCCGTGCCCTCGACCACCGTACCGCCTGGCTTGAGCGCGCCGCGCTCTTCGGCATCGAGCACGATCCACTTTGCGGCGCGATCCTTCACGGAGCCGCCCGGATTCATGAATTCGGCCTTGCCGAGGATCTCGCAGCCGGTGTCACGGCTCGGGCCACTGAGGCGGATCAGCGGCGTGTTGCCGACTGCATCCATGAACCCCTTGCGCAAACTCATCCGCCCGTCCCGTTGTCTGTGGCGAGGCCAGCGGTAGTGGCCGCCTCGCCGATGAGGCCTTTCACCTGTGCCAGCGCGGCCACTTCACCCACCACCAGCAAGGTGGGCGATCTTAACTGCGCAGCGGTCGCGGTGGCAGCCAGTTCGGCCAGCGTGGTCTTCAACACGCGCTCGTCGGGCCAGGTGGCGCGCTCAAGCAGCGCCACCGGTGTGGTCGGTGGCAGGCCATGCGCGTCCAGCTGCCGCGCAATATAGGCCGCCTGCGCACCGCCCATGTAGAACACCACGGTGTGCTGCGGCTGTGCCAGCGCGCGCCAGTCAAGGTTGATGGCCTGCGTGCCGGTGGCGGTAACGAAAGTGACCGCCTGCGCGATGCCACGATGGGTGAGCGGCAGGCCGGCGCTGGCCGCGGCGCCCAGCGCGGCGGTGATGCCAGGCACCACCACCACGGGAATGCCGGCCTCGCGCAGCACGGCCAGTTCCTCACCGCCGCGCCCGAAGATGAATGGATCGCCGCCCTTCAC
>DATKBK010000054.1:0-3225 GCA_035514045.1 Steroidobacteraceae bacterium
GGTGGCGCGCCGATGTTCGACCTGATGATCAGGATGCTGGATCGCTCGCGCAAGGAAATCCTGCCCAACGAATTCCTGCCCGCCGCCGAGCGCAACCAGTTGCTCGGGCCGATCGACCGCTGGGTGATCGGCGCTGCGGCACGCTTCGCGGCCGAGACTCAGCCCGGGTGCCTGTTCGTGCGACTGTCGCGGCAGAGCCTGATGGATGACTCCCTGCCGCGCTGGCTCACAGCGCAGCTGGCTGCGGTGAAAGTCGATCCGAAGCAGCTGTGCCTGACGGTCACGGAGGCGCTGGCCGCAGTCGAGCTTGGCCAGGTGCGCAAGCAGGCGCAGGCAGCCAAGGCATTGGGCCTGCGCTTCGCCCTGCAGCACTTCGGCGTCGGACCCGACCCGCTGGCGGTGCTGGGCGCCGTACCCATGGATTACGTGAAACTCGACGGCCGGCTGATCCAGGGCGTGAAAGGCGATTCGCTGGTCCAGTCGAGGATCGAGACACTGGTGGAGGCCGCGCGCGAGCGCGGCATCGAGACCATTGCCGAACATGTCGAGGATGCCAACACGATGGCGATCCTGTGGCAGCTGGGCGTGCAGCACCTCGAAGGCTTCCTGATCCAGGCGCCCGAAGAAGTGGTGATGGCCGAGCGGGCCTGAAGGGTCAGCCGCCGGTCACTTCCAGCCGGTCCACCTTGCGGTAATTGCGCGACAGCATCGCCCCGCGCTGCGCGCGCGCGCCGCGATGGGGCGCCAGTTCCTTCCAGCTCAGGGTCATGCTGCGCTCGCCGCACCACACCACCAGCTTCTGCCCCTCGGCCAGGGTCGCCACGGCCACCAGGACTTCCTCGCGGCTTTCGGCTTTCCTGGTCGGGATGCCGAACATCTTGTTGCCCTTGCCGCGCGCCATCTCGGGCAGTTCGGCCGACGGGAATACCAGCAACTGGCCTTCGCTGCTGACGGCCGCGATCACGGCGTCGGCCCCTGCCAGCGGCACCGGGATCAGCACCTTCGCGTTGGCGGTCAGATTCAGCACGGCCTTGCCGGCACGCTGGCGCGAGTGCAGGTCTTCGAGCTTCGCGATGAATCCATAGCCGGCATCGCTGGCCAGCAGCCAGCGCTCGGCCGGCTCGCCAATGGCCACGCCCGCGAACTTCGCGCCATCGGGCGGATCCAGCCGCCCCGACAAGGGCTCGCCCTGACCGCGCGCCGACGGCAGCGAATGTGCCGGCAGGCTGTAGGCCCGGCCGGTACTGTCGAGGAACACCGCCTGCTGCGTGCTGCGTCCCCGGGCGGCGGTGAGGAAACCATCGCCGCTCTTGTAGGACAGCGTCATCGGATCGATGTCGTGGCCCTTGGCGGCGCGCACGAAGCCGCCGGTGGACAGCACCACCGTCACCGGCTCGTTGGTAACCAGGTCGACCTCTTCCATCGCCTGCGCGGCCTCGCGCTCGACCAGCTTCGAGCGGCGCGCATCGCCATAGGTTTCGGCATCGGCAGTGAGCTCGTCGCGCACCAGCTTGTGCAGCCTGGCCTTGCTCTTCAGCAGTGCCTCGAGCCCGTCGCGCTCCAGCGCAAGCTCGGTCTGCTCCTCGCGGATCTTCATCTCCTCGAGCTTCGCCAGGTGGCGCAGCTTGGTCTCGAGGATCATCTCCGCCTGTTCTTCGCTGAGCTTGAAGCGGGCCATCAGCTTCGGCTTGGGCTCATCTTCCCGGCGGATGATGCGGATCACCTCGTCCAGGTTCAGATAGACAATCAGCAGCCCTTCGAGCAGGTGCAGGCGGCGGTTCACCTTCTCCAGCCGGTATTCCAGCCGGCGCTTCACGGTGCCGATGCGGAATTCCAGCCAGCGCGACAGCAGTGCCTTCAGCCCCATCACCTTCGGCCGGCCATCGAGGTCGATGACGTTCAGGTTGACCCGGTAGCTGCGCTCCAGGTCCGTGGTCGCAAACAGATGCGTCATCAGCTGCGGCAGGTCGACGCGGTTCGAGCGTGGCACGATCACGATGCGCACCGGATTCTCGTGGTCGGACTCGTCGCGGATGTCCTCGACCATCGGCAGCTTCTTGTCGCGCACCTGCTGGGCAATCTGCTCCTGCAGCTTGCTGCCGGACACCTGCCACGGGAGCGTGTTGATGACGATGTTGCCGGTCTCTTCGTCCGTCTCCCAGGTGGCGCGGGCGCGAAACGAGCCGTTGCCCTTCTCGTAAAACTCCAGCAGCTCGGCGCGCGGCGAGATGATCTCGGCGCCGGTGGGCAGATCCGGGCCCTTCACGTGCTTCATCAGCGCCCTGGTGGTGGCCTCGGGCTCATCCAGCAGGTGGATGCAGGCGCTGGCCACCTCGCGCAGATTGTGGGGCGGCACGTCGGTGGCCATGCCCACCGCGATGCCGGAAGCACCATTGAGCAGCAGGTTCGGCAGCCGCGCCGGCAGGATCAGCGGCTCTTCCAGCGTGCCGTCGAAGTTCGGGCCGAAATCCACCGTGCCCTTGTCGATCTCGCCCAGCAACACTTCCGAGTATCGCGTCAGGCGCGACTCGGTGTAGCGCATGGCCGCGAAGGACTTCGGATCGTCGGTGGAGCCCCAGTTGCCCTGCCCGTCGACGATCGGGTAGCGGTAGCTGAACGGCTGGGCCATGTGCACCATGGCCTCGTAGCAGGCCGAGTCGCCATGCGGGTGGAACTTGCCGATTACATCGCCCACGGTGCGGGCAGATTTCTTGTGCTTGGAGGTGGCCGACAGGCTCAGCTCGCTCATCGAATAAATGATGCGCCGCTGCACCGGCTTCAGGCCGTCGCCCAGCACCGGCAGCGCGCGGTCGAGGATCACGTACATCGAGTAGTCGAGGTACGCCTTCTCGGTGAACACGCGCAACGGCTGCTGCTCGACGCCTTCGAAGTTCAGTTCCTGGTCTTTCATTGCGGTGGGGAGGCTACTGTTACGGGGTCGAACCCGCAACCGCGTCGTCCCACGCTGCCGCCAGCCGTGCGTCCAGCGTGACCAGCCGCGCCCCCAGCTTCAGCGCCAGCTGCAGGTACGCTGCATCGTAGGCCGACAGAGCCCAGCGCCGGGCGAGTCGGGGCAGTTCATCCCAATCCGGCTCGGCGTAATCGATCGCCAGCGAATCGAGCAACCGCCAGCGGGCATCGATCTGCTGCGCTTCTCCCGGATCGCGGATCAGCTTTGTGGTGCAGACACTGGCTAGTTCGTACCGCAGCAGGGACGGCGCAATG
>DATKBK010000055.1:0-17485 GCA_035514045.1 Steroidobacteraceae bacterium
CCCGGATTTCTGGAGCGAACCGGAGCAGTTCATCCCGGAGCGCTTTGCCGCGCGCGATGAAGAAGAGCGTCCCAAACTCACCTACCTGCCGTTCTCGGCTGGCGCGCACCACTGCATCGGCGAGACACTGGCCATATTCGAGATGCTGGTACACCTGAACCGCTTCGCGCGCCGCTTTTCACTGCGGCGGGTGGACGACGCGCCGGTGGAGTTCGAAGCCCTGATCAACCTGCGCGCCACCCGGCCATTCATGATGAAGCTGGCCGCAAGAAAGTAGAATCGACACCATGACCGTTACCACGCTCAATCAGCTGATGGCCGCCAATGCCGGTGCGGACCGCGGCGTCACCTATCACGCTGGCGAGGGCCAGGCGCGGCGTGTCACCTACGGGCAGCTGCGCACCCGGGCGTTAGGGCTGCTGCATCACCTGCAGGCACTGGGCGCAAAGCCGGGCGACCGGCTGATCCTGCTGCTGAACAACAACGAACAATTCCTCGATGCGTTCTGGGGCGCGGTGCTGGGCGGCATCGTGCCGGTGCCGGTGGCCGCAGGGATCAGCGACGAACATCGCCACAAGCTGCTGCGCATTGCGCTCAAGCTGGGTTCGCCCTACATCCACACCGACCGCAAGACCTTCGAGCGCATCGGCCAGTTTGCGGCGGTCGCTGGTGGTGAACAAGGCGCGGCCTTCCAGGCGCTGCGCCCGCGCGCGCTGCTGGTCGAGGATGTCATTGCCAACGCGCCAGCCGGCGTCGAGCACGCCTGCCGGCCCGAAGACACCGCGTTCATCCAGTTCTCCTCCGGTTCCACCAGCGACCCGAAGGGCGTGGTGCTGACGCATGCCAATCTGATCGAACACGGCGTGGCGGCGACCAGTGTGGGCGGGTTCAACGAGCGCGACGTGAGCCTGTCGTGGATGCCGCTGACTCACGACATGGGCCTGATCGGTTTTCATCTGGTGATGTTCCACAACCGGGTCGAAATGCACCTGATGCCCACCGAGCTGTTCGTGCGCCGGCCCCTGCTGTGGCTGGCCATCGCCTCGGAGCAGCGTGCCACCATCCTGTGCTCGCCGAACTTCGGCTACCGGCACTACCTGAAGGTGCTGGGCGATCGATCGCCTGGCAATCTTGACCTCGCGCCGGTACGACTGATCTTCAACGGCGCCGAGCCGATCTCGCTGGAGCTGTGTGAGGAGTTCGTGGCGCGCCTTGCAGGGCTGGGCCTCAAGCGCAATGCCATGTATCCCGTGTACGGCCTGGCCGAAGCGACGCTGGCGGTAAGCTTTCCGCCGGTGGGACGACCCTGGCGCGCGCTCTGGCTCAATCGTCACCGGCTCGGGGTTGGCGATATCGCCGAGGTGCTGACGCCGCCTGGCCGCGACGCAGTGGCGTTTGTCTGCGTTGGCAGGCCTATTCCCGGCTGCGAGCTGCGCATCACTGACAACGACGATGCTGCGCTGCCTGCAGGGCGCATCGGCCACATCCTGATTCGTGGTGTCAACGTCACCGGTGGCTACTTCGAAGAACCGGCCCTCAACGCCGCAGCTTTCACGGCGGATGGCTGGCTGCGCACCGGCGACCTGGGCCTGCTCGCCGATGGCGAGCTGTACATCACCGGGCGCGCCAAGGAGATCATCTTCGTCAACGGCCAGAACTACTACCCGCATGACCTGGAGAACATTGCGATCAAGGCCGCCGGCATGGAGCTGGGCAAGGTGGTGGTGGCCGGCGTGCGTCCGCCCGGCGCTGAGACCGACCAGCTCACGGTGTTCGTCCTGCATCGCGGCGAGCCAGGCGAGTTCGCCGTCACCGCCGCGGCGATCGCACGCCTCATCAACGAGCAGGCCGGCCTCGAAGTGGCGCAGGTGGTGCCGGTAAAGCGCATCCCCAAGACCACCAGTGGCAAGATCCAGCGCCATCTGCTGGAACAGCAGCTCATCGACGGCGAGTTCGCCGCGGAACTGGCCGAAGTGGCGCGTCATAGCGGCGGCCTGACACCTGGCGTGGGCACATCCAGCAACTCCATCGAACAGCGGCTGCTCGGCATCTGCAATGCCGTGCTCGCGCCGCGCCAGGTCAGCCCGCAGGACAACCTGTTCGAGATCGGTGCCAGCTCGCTGAAGCTGATCGAGATCCATGAACAGGTGGATCGCGACTATCCCGACATGATCGATCTCACCGAGCTGTTCGACCACCCCACGGTCGAGCAGCTGGCCAGGTATCTGGCCTCACGGCTGGGTCAGCCCGCCTGAGGCGGGCGCTGCTGTTTCCAGCGCCGGTGGCCCCAGGTCCACTCGGCAGGGTGCGCCAGGATGTCCTGCTCCACCAGCCGCGCGTAGCGCGCGGTGAATTCACCCGGTGCAAGTTCCTCGCGGCCATCAGCCAGCGGCAGACACTGGGCCTCGTAATAACCGCGACGCAGGCGTCGCAGCGACACATACACGGCACCGTAGCGCGTGGCCCGCGCCATCTGTTCGGGCCCGAGGTAGAACGCCGTATCCCGACCCAGGAAGGTGAGCCAGAGTTGATGCTCGCTGGTGCGCGGCGCCTGGTCGGCCAGCATGGCGATGACACGCACCTCGTGCCGCCGCCGCAGCAGATCGGCGAGCAGATCCTTGGCCGGCACCAGGTTCACGCCCCAGCGCGAGCGCAGCGCGACCAGCGCTGACTGCGCTGCGCGCGACTTCAGCGGCTTGTAGGCCGCATCGAATGGGTAACCCAGCACTGACGCCATGGCATACATGCCCCAATCCCAATGCGACTGGTGCGCGCCCAGCAGCAGCACCGGCCGCCCGCGCGCCAGCCACTCGCGCAGCAGTTCGGGGTTGCGGATATGCACGTGGGCCAGCAGCTGCTCACGGCTCATCCGGCTGCTGGCCAGCAGCTCGGCCGCAAGCTCGGAAAAGTGTCGGAAGTTTGCGGCCGCCAACCGCCGCAGTTCGCGCTGATCCATATCCGGATACACGGCACGCAGGTTGTCGCAGGTCACGCGCCAACGTGAGACCTGCAGCCTGCGCGCACACCAGGCCAGCGCTGCGAACTTGGCGTAAAGCACCGGCAATGGCAGCAGGGCCAGCATCCGCAGCCACCAAGGCACGGGCGTTGGGCCAACGGGCGTCAGGGTGGCTGTAGTCATCAAAGCGCAGTTTAGATGTTATTCTCCAACCGCTTCCAGCGGCGCTACAACAACACGAGTTTCAGAAGGACTGCACCATGAACGATGTGCAACTGCTGATCGGCGGAGCCAATGCCACGGCGAAGAGTGGCGCGACCTTCGAACGGCGCAGCCCGATCACCGGCGCTGCGGTGTCGCGCGCGGCGGCGGCTGGGGCCGACGACGCACGCGCCGCCTGTGACGCGGCCGCCAAGGCCTTTCCGCTGTGGTCGGCGCTGGGGCCGAACGCCCGTCGCAAGCTGCTGCTCGAAGCCGCCGCGAAGCTGCGCACGAAGAGCGCCGAGTTCTCGCGCCTGTGCGTGGAGGAGACCGGCGCCATCGCCGGCTGGGGCCACTTCAATACCGGCTTCGCCGCCACCCTGCTCGAAGAAGCCGCGGCGATGACCACCCAGATCACCGGCGAGACCGTGCCCTCGGATCACGCCGGCACCATTGCCATGGCGCTGCGCCAGCCAGCAGGCGTGTGCGTCGGCATGGCGCCATGGAATGCGCCGGTCATCCTCGGCGTGCGTGCCATCGCCATGCCGCTGGCCTGCGGCAACACGGTGGTGCTCAAGGCCTCGGAGCTGTGCCCGGGCACGCACCGGCTCATCGTCGATGCCTTCGTCGAAGCCGGCCTGCCGCCGGGCACTGTCAACTACGTCACCCACTCCGCCGCCGATGCGCCGGCTGTCGTCGAGGCGCTGATCGCACACCCGGCGGTCAAGCGCGTGAACTTCACCGGCTCCAGCCGCGTCGGCCGCATCGTGGGCGAACTGGCAGGCAAGCATCTGAAGCCCTGCCTGCTCGAGCTGGGCGGCAAGGCGCCGCTGCTGGTGCTGGAGGACGCGGACCTCGACGAGGCCGTCGCGGCTGCCGCCTTCGGCGCCTTCATGCACCAGGGACAGATCTGCATGTCCACCGAACGCATCATCGTGGTGGAGAAGATCGCCGACGAATTCACCAAGCGTTTCATCGCCAAGGTGAAGACCCTCGCCGTGGGCGACCCGACCAAGGGCAATTTTCCCATTGGTGCCTGCGTAGACACCCGCACGGTGGACCATGTGAAGGCGCTGATGGCAGATGCCACCGCCAAGGGCGCGAGGATCGTGACCGGTGGCAGCGGCAGCGGCGGTGCGTTCTTCGAACCCACCGTGCTCGACGGTGTACAGCAGGGCATGCGTATCTACAGCGAGGAATCCTTCGGCCCCATCGTCGGCATCCTGCGCGCGCGCGACGTGGATCACGCAGTGGAACTGGCCAATGATTCCGAGTACGGCCTGTCGGCGGCGGTGTTCAGCCGCGATCTCAACACGGCACTGACGGTGGCGCAGCGCATCGACTCCGGAATCTGTCACGTCAACAGCTCGACGGTGCAGGACGAGGCGCAGATGCCCTTCGGCGGCACCAAGGCATCGGGCTTGGGCCGGTTCGGCGGCAAGGCTGGCATCGCCGAATTCACCGACCTGCGCTGGATCAGCATTTCGACCGGGCACCGGCACTACCCCATCTGACCGGCATTTGCCGGATAGCGACAGCGCTTGGATTGCAGCCTGGCCGGAGGGCACGGATCTTCAGGAGGGGTTCAGCGGGGCATTTGCTAGAATGAAGTCCAACAGAAAAAGGCCAGCCCGGCCGCAATGCCTGGAGTAAGACGTCCATGTCCGTGACCCGTTCCGCCCCACTGCTGGCGGTGGCCGCCTTGCTGGCCGCACCCACCGCGTTCGCCGCCGATGCCGCCAACGGCAAGGCCGTGTTTGAGAAGAATGCTTGCAACATCTGCCATGTCGTTTCAGACGAGCCCGGACCAGCCACTGGCCCCTCGCTGGTAGGCGTGGTCGGTCGCAAGGCGGCCACCGTGAAAGATTTCGCGATGTATACGGACGCGCTGAAGAAGTCCAACCTCACCTGGAATGCCAAGAACCTGGATGAGTTTCTGGCCGGGCCCATGACCAAGGTGCCGGGCACGATGATGCTGATTCCGGTCACGGACGCGAAGGAACGCGCCGACCTGATCGCCTATCTGACCACCCTGAAGGGCAAGTAAGGGCCGCCGCTCAGCTCAACTGCCGCAGCTCGTCAGGGCGCTCACCCACTGCGTCAGCAGCGCCACACCGGCCGCATCGGCGATGCGCGGCTGCAGCGGTGGCATCGAGTCCGCATCCTCCCGCGCGGCGCGCAGCACCAGCAGCGAACGCCCGGCGGGATTGGTTCCACCCACGGCGATGACCCGCGCACCGGCCACGCCCAGGTCGCGCACCGGCGTGACTTCGCAGGCATTTGTCTGGTTCAAGGGCGTGCTGTAACGCAGGTCGAGCCCAACGCCGGTCGGGCCGCCGGGCCGATGGCAGTACGAGCAGTTGGTGTGCAGATACGCGCGCGCGCGTTGGTCAAGCGTGCCCGCCGTACCGAGGGGATTCGGCAGCGCCGGCAATAGCGCGGGCAGCAACGCCAGCGGCGCGGTCAGGGCCCCGATGGCGTTCAGGGTTGCCAGCTGGTTGGCGGTGCGGCCGGTAAGGGCATAGGTGAGTGAACCGTTGAGCTGCGCCGTTTCCAGCCCCAGCGAGCGCCCCGCAACTTCGGTGTGGCAGGAGAGGCACTGCGCCTCGCTGGGAAACAGCCAGCTCTGCCCCTCCACCGTCACGCTCTTGCCGCCGATCACGCGCGTGGCGTCGGTACCCGCGCCATTCCACTCATAGGTGTAACCGGCCCAGCTGCCGTTGTTGTGGCGCATGAACAGCCGCGTTTCCACCAGTCGGCTGCCTAGGCGGAAGTGTTTCATCAGCACGCTGCCGCCCGGCAATCCGAAGTCTCCGTCCGATCCGATACTGACGCCCTGGCCACTGGGTAGCGCAAGGTAGCGTTCCTTGGCGGCGCCATCGGACCAGAATGGCGCATTCGGCGCATAGGGAATCAGGCCGCTGGCCGGCTGCGCCGGATTCGTCGCCATCACGCAGCCGGTGGCCGAGAGCTGCGCTGGCGGCCCGCCCGTGACGCTACCAAGGCTTGCGAGGAGGCGATACAGCGTGCCGCCGTAATCGACTACGTAGATCTCGCCATCCGCACCCTGCGCGAACGAGGAGATGTTGAGACCCGAGTCGAAGCCGGCCGTCACCGCCTGCGTTGGCGCGGTGTCGCGCGCGACATGCCAGATGCGGCCGGAAGCGAAATCACCGAAGACGTAGCGATTGGCGAGCTGTGGAATGGCGCTGCCGCGATAGACATAGCCACCGGTGATAGAAGCACCCTGGGCATGAGTGTATTCGGCCACCGGGGCAATCGCGCTGCCCGCGTTGGGGCCGCAGTCGCCGTTGAAAAGCAGCGAACCCTCGCGGCAACGCCAGCCATAGTTGCCGCCGGCCACCACGAGATTCACTTCTTCGCGCTGGCCCTGCCCCACATCGGCAAGCCAGAGTTGACCACTGCCGGTATCAAAGCTCCAGCGCCAGGGGTTGCGCAGGCCATAAGCGTAGATTTCCGGGCAGTTGTGCCCGAATGCACCGGTATCGTTGTTGCACACCGCGCCGCCGGCGTAGGGATTGCCGGCGGGGATCGCATAGGGTGTGGCGCCCGTGGTGCCATCCACGTTGATGCGCAGCAGCTTTCCCAGCAGGGTCGAGAGGCGCTGGCCGTTGCCGATCACGCCCCAGGGGTCGCCGCCGCTGCCGCCATCGCCAAGTCCGATGTACAGGTGGTCGTCGGGACCAAACGCAATGTGCCCGCCATTGTGGTTGGAGGCGGGCTGATTCGCCTGCAGGATTACCCTGGCGCTGTTCGCTGCGGCCGTAGCGCCCCCGTCCGCCGTCGTGTACTCCACCACCCGCGAAACCAGCTGGGCTCCGTCGATTGCTGTGTACGAGAAGTAGACGCGCGGGTCCGCCGGCCACTCGGGATGGAACGCCATGCCCAACAGGCCCATCTCCCCGCCGCTGGCCCCGGCGATAGCGGTGGTCAGATTGATGAATACACGCCGCGACCTCACGCCAGACTGGTTGTCGAAGGTGTAGACAATGCCGCCCTGCTGCACCACGTACCAGCGCGCGGTGCTGGATGGCTCCTGCAGCAACAGGATGGGCTGGGAGAAACCACCCACGCCCGCGAACACCCGCTCGGTAGCGAGCGCCAGATCGCCGGAGGGCGCGTCGCCGGCCAGGCAGGTGGTATTGGAGGGTTGCACATCCAGGCCGGATACCACCGGATCCGGAGGCGGGGGTGGCGGCGGTGGTGGTGATGGTGGTGGCGATGGTTGAGACGGTGGCGGTGGTGACGGCGATCCACCCGAATCACCCGAGCCACCGCAGGAAGCCAGCAGGATCAGCACCAGCACCGGTGTGACGGCATGGATTGCTGCGGCCGCCAGCCGTGAACCTGTGGGGTGCATGCAGCCAGCTGAGCACACCCCCGCGAAGGAATCCACCTGTATTCGGGGTCCGACAAAACCCTGCAGGAAAACCCCGGCCCGCAACCTGCGGACCTGGGCCCGCCTGGATGGGGTTCAGCCACTGATGGTTGTGGGAAGATGGCGGTGAAGCGTCACTGCCAAAGCATGCAGACCGGGAGACAGACGTGAAAGAAGTCCTTGGCATACTCGACCCTCCGCAGCCCCACTGGGTGGGTGACGGCTTTCCAGTTCGCTCGCTGTTCACCTACAACGGTGATGCGCAGATGCTCAGCCCGTTCCTGCTGCTGGACTACGCCGGGCCGGCTGACTTCCCGTCTGCCGCGCGGCCGCGCGGCGTCGGCCAGCATCCCCACCGCGGCTTCGAGACCGTTACCGTCGTCTACTCCGGCGAGCTGGCGCACCGCGATTCCACCGGCAACGGCGGCACCATCGGACCGGGCGACGTGCAGTGGATGACCGCAGGCGCGGGCATCCTGCATGAGGAGTTCCACTCCCCTGCATTCACCAGCGCTGGCGGCCGGCTCGAAGCCATGCAGCTGTGGGTCAATCTGCCGGCGCACGACAAGATGACGGCACCGGGCTACCAGGCCATTCTCGCGCGCGACATTCCGATCGTGCCGCTGCCGGATGGTGCGGGGTCGGTGCGCGTCATCGCTGGCAGCTACGAGGGCCATGCCGGCCCGGCCCAGACCTTCACGCCAATGCATGTGTGGGACCTCAACCTGGCGGCAGGAGGCGCCGCACAATTCACGCTGCCCGATGGCTGGACGGCGCTGCTCGCCGTCATGCTCGGCACGGTGCAGGTGAACGAGGACAAGCTGGCGCGCGAAGCGCAGCTGGTGGTACTCGACCGCGCCGGGCAGGCGCTGGGCATCGAGGCCAACGGCGAGGCGCGCGTGCTGCTGCTGAGCGGCGAGCCGATCGACGAGCCGGTAGTGGGCTACGGCCCGTTCGTGATGAACAGCCAGCAGGAGATTGCGCAGGCCATCGCCGATTTCAATGCGGGGCGATTCGGGCACATGTCGCCAGCGTGAGGCCCGACCTCAGCCCATCAACTTGAGGAGCGCCACCGTCAGCAGCACATAGCGGCCGATCTTGGCCACCGCGACCAGCAGCAGGAAGGTGGGAAATGGCTCCCGCATCACCCCGGCGACGATGGTAAGCGGGTCGCCGATCACGGGTGCCCAGCTCAGCAGCAGCGACCACCGGCCGAACTTCGCGTACCAGCGCTGGGCACGATCCAGCAGCAGTGGATTCACGGGGAACCAGCGGCGCTCGCGGTAGCGCTCGATGCCGCGACCCAGCACCCAGTTGATCACCGATCCCAGGATGTTCCCGGCGCTGGCTACCGCCAGCAGCAGCCAGGGTGAATGGCCAGCGAACAGCAGGCTGGCCAGCACGGCTTCGGACTGGCCGGGAATCAGGGTGGCGGAGGCGAGTGCCGAGAGAAACAGGCCGCCGTACAGCGCGGCTTCGGTCATCTGGGGGCCCTGGACTCGTGACTGGTGCCGGAAATAGGAATCGAACCTACGACCTTGGCTTTACGAAAGCCCTGCTCTACCAACTGAGCTATTCCGGCGTCCAGGGGCGCGCATTTTAGGGGAACGCTGCCCCCCAGGCCAGCCGTCGACCGCCATTCCCGAACGTTTGGGCACGATATCCGGACCCCATTGGACGCGGGGCCCCTGCACTCTTGCATCCATGCGGGGACGCGGCTTCACACTGACCGAACTGCTGGTGGCCCTGGCGATCATGGCCCTGCTGCTGGCGCTGGCCGCGCCGGGCTTCACGCGCCAGCGCGCCGAGGCGGCCCTGCGCTCGGCCACGGGGCAGACCATGGCCGCGCTGCACCTGGCGCGCCGACTGGCGCTGGCGCGCGGCCAGAGCATCACGGTCTGCCCCAGCGCGGACGGCCAGCGCTGCGGCTTTGACGGCACCGAATGGCTGCTGTTCGCCAACGACCCGGCGGGCGGCTCGGAGGCCAGGCGCGACCCGGATGAGGAACTGCTGCGGCGCTGGCAGCTGCCGGCCGGGATCAGCATCGCAGGATCGCGTGGCTATGCCGCCTTCCAGCCCCGGCCCGGAGCGGCGGCGACGGTGACCTTCGAGTTCCGGCACCCGGGTGCGCCCACCGCGGTGCGCAGCGTGGTGGTCAGCCAGACGGGGCGACCTCGACTGGCCCGGGTGGAATGATGGCGGCGCTGCCCCGGCGGGCTACCAGCAGTCCGCCACCGAACCTGAGCTGACGCCGCGCACGCCCATCTGGTTCAGTGTCAGCGTGCCGCACTGGGTGTCGCGGGCGGCAAACGCGGTGGTGGGCACGGCCTGCGCCGTGTATGCCGTCGCCGCAACGCCGGTCACCGAGAACGCGTAGTTGAGGGCCATGTTGCCCTCGCTGGCGCAGCCCAACACTGGCGCTGCATCCACATAGGTCAGCCGCGTCGTGTAGTACCGCTCCATGAACTGGGCGTACTGCGCCACGCAGGCCTTGGCCGCACTGCGCTGCGTCTTGACGACATGGCTGCGGTAGCCCGGATAGGCAATCGCCCCGAGGATGGCAACGATCGTTACCACGACCATCAGTTCGACCAGGGTGAAACCTGCGCTGCGCTGCGGAGCAGCTTCAGAAGTCGTGGTATTCATATGGGTTACCGGATCCGGCATCAGTTGTTGATCAGTTCGCGCCAGCTCAGACGGCCGGCCTCCACCGAGGAGCCGAAGGTCTGCACGGCCTCGGTCCCGCCATCGTCCAGACCCACCTGCATCACGTTCTCGATGAATATCGGGTTGTTCGGGCTGCTCTCGAAGCCGATGCCGCTCACCGGCACGCAGTCGCCATTGCCGTCGCAGTACTTGTCCGCGTCATTCGAAATGCCATCGGCATTCAGGTCGAAGAAATTGTTGATCAGGCGGGCACCGGTAAACGGATCGATGGCCATGACGAAGCCCCGGCCGCCCGGACTGCAAGGATCGGTGTACTCGGGGATGCGGGTGGTGCCGACCAGCGCAACACCCTGGAAGCGGTTCTGCACCACCATGCGCTCGCCCTGCGCGCCATTCATGCCGGGTGAAACCAGATCGATGTACCAGCCCTGCATTCCGGCCAGATCGGCGGTGCTGCCCGGCTCGATGACCCGGGCGGAGAAGCCGCCGACGGTCACTTCCTGCAGGATGCTGCGTTCGACCAGGGCGTTGCGCCCGGCGACCAGCGCGCTGGTGTCCTTGATGCCGTACCAGGTCTGGACCTGATCATCAGCCAGATCGTCCTGATTGAGGTACTTGCCCGTACCGAAGAACACCCACAACTGACCGGTGGCCGGATCGCGGCCGACCATGGGTGGCGCGGTGATGGGCTGTGGATTGCCATCCGGGTCGCGGGCCTGGAACAGCTTTACGGAAGAAATCGTGCCGCCAAGCCCGGTGAACTTCCACAGGTTGCCCTGCAGGTCGCCTGCGTAGGCGGTGTCGGCGAAGCCGTCGGCGTCCGAATCACGCACCAGCAGCGCGGTCAGGCCATTGCCAGTCGCGGCGTCGGGGGAGTAAGTGGTGACGTCACCGTTGTTGCTTGAACCCAGACGGATCGAAACCAGCCGCGCCACGCCATCGCTGGAATCCGGGCCGTTGCCGAGCAGCACGCGCCAGTTGCCGTCGGCCACTTGCGCAATGACGGGACGGCCGATGTTGCGGCCCAGTCCCGTGACCTGGGTGCCGTTCTTCTCCCACAGCAGCTCGGGGGCGCCGGGCGTCGTCACGTCCAGGGCAAATATGCCGGGGCCGCCGCGACCCAGGCTGCCGATCAGCACCGTCTTCCAGTTGCCGCCATTGCGCGCATCATGAATGTCGGCCGCGGCGGTTTCACCGTCGACGAAGTACCTGTGCTGGTAGTCCGGACTGGCGTACTGGGCCAGGCCGTTCACGATGACGGCGTTGGGCACGAACCCAAACACTTCGCGGCCGTTGGCGGCGTTGAAGGAATGCAGCATCCCGTCGTTCGCACCGACATACACCACCGGCGTGCGAACCGCCTGCGCGGCTGCGAATGCCGCATAGCTGTCGCCGCCCGCATAATTCGCGCCGGCGTGCGCGCGCGCATTGGGCGCGCCGATGAACAGCGGTGTGGAATTGACGATGTCGCCAAGGATGCCGTCGCGGACGCGCAGATAGCCGCTGGCGGCCGACTCTTCCTTGCTGCGATCGCCGCGCAGATAGCTGATGACATCGGCCTGCCGCGTCGCGTTCGCCCCGCCAAGGGCGATCTTCTGCGTCGAGCTCAGCCCACCGGTGGTGAAATTGACCAGCCCCGTGCCGCCATCATTGCCGGCAATGATGTTGCGGGTAGCCGGCGTGAGCGCAGTGCCCCCACCACCGGTCAGCATGTCAATGCTGGCGGACCACAGGGGTGATGCCGCAAGCTCGCCGCTGGTCGTGACGGCATAGGAATTCAGCTCGCCGCTCCAGATGCCGCTGGAGAACTGCGCCTGGAAGGTGCGGGTCTCGGTTTCGAGCCGGGTCGAGTTGGCGGCCAGCGAGCTGGCCGAGCCCTTGCTTGCCGCGACGATCTGGGCAAAGGCGCGACTGAGCCCCTCGACCATCTTGTCCGCCTCGCTCGCCACGTAGAAATTCTCGGGGCGGGGATAGGCGACGCCGTCGCTGTGCGTCAGCGACTCGGCGCTTTCCCAGGAATCCGTGGGCAGCGTGGTCGCGGTGTAGGGATCGAAGCCCTCAGGCACCCGGAAGCCGCCGAACTTGGTGGCCAGCCAGTACGGATTGGAGGACGGCGGCAACAGCGTCTGCGCTTCGCGCACGTCCACCCAGTAGGTGGACACGGTCTGCTTGCCAGCGAGCAGGGGTCGCATGTCCACGGTGTGCGAATCGTAAGCCAGGCCGGCAATGAACGCCGAATTGCTGCGACCCGACCATGAATCGGCGGCGGTATCGATGGTCAGGCCCTGCAGCTGGGCAACTTTATCCGTCGCCGTCCGCACATCGACGGTGGTGTCGCCGCTCACGCTGGACGGCTTGGTCGGCTCGTTGGTGCCGGACGTACCGCTGCCGGGCAGATTCTTGTCGCGATGCGTGAATACATCACCGATGCCGAGGATGGCATTGTTCTGGCACGTGTACTGGATGGGGTCGTTCCAGTCGGTGATGACCGGGAAGCCATCGGCGTGCTGGTAGCGCGCCTGGCCGGTGCCGGCGAGACTGCTGTACTCCGGCACGTTGCCCTGGTTCTTCAGGTAGCGGATGGCGGTGTAATACAACTCGCTGACCGGATCGAAGGTCTTGTGGGGCTGACCGGTCATCTGGCCGAACTTGTTGATGTAGTTGATGACGCCGCTGTTCTGGATGGTGTAGCCCGCATCACCGATGGCCGAACTGGTTGCAGAGGCATCAGCCGTATCCGGGTTCTGGATGAACACGCCAGTGTCCGGATCCCATTCCCGGTCGGGATTGTTGCTGGTCACCCAGCCGTCGGTGGCATCGAAGCTCACCACGTAGGGACCGACGAACTTCTGCCGCGCCCGCAGCACGCCGCCGTCGCGCGTCCCGCTGTGATCGTTCAGGTAGCCGAAGGCGCTGTAGCGGATCCGTTCCCGGTACTTCTGGATCAGACCCTCGGGCTTGTAGTTGCCGCCGTAAGGCTCACAGTTCGCCTCCAGCAAGCCCGCGACGCACACCTTCACCCGGATGCTCACTTCATGGACGGTGGTGTTGCTGTTGCCACTGAGGGGATGCGTGGCCCCACCCTGATAGGGCACCGCCGCCACAAGTGCGTCCGCGGGCAGGCCCACGAGATTGTCGAGGCGCGCGAAGTGCATCTTGTTGCCCAGCCGGCTGACGCGCATGTAGAACCCGCTGCCACCGCCGGTCCAGGTGGCCGGCGTGGAACTGGAAACTGCCGATGTGATGCTGCTGTTCGGGAAGTACGCCGCCGAAGACTGGTTGTCGCTCCACGCCTTCTCCAGCCAGGTCTCGGTGGGCGTGTCGCGCACGCGGTAGCCGCCGGTCAGTGCCTTGCGGAAGGGATCGATGGTCTGGGTCACGGCCCAGTTCAGGAAGTTGCCACTCCAGGCACCGCTGCAGGTGCGGTTCGCGGTGACGCTGACGGGATAGAAATGCCGGTCCGGCTCATTGGCGCTGTAGGAATACTGGTAGCACTTGTGCGGGTCGAAATAGCCTGCGTAGGCACGGGCAACGGTGTAGGCGCCGAGGTTGGCCACGCTGTCGATGGTCGGAAACTCCACCGACGGCGTCAGCAGCAGGTTGCCTGGCACGCTGCCCGCCATCGACAGCGGCTCCTGCGACACCACCGGCGTCACCGCGGCGGCGCGCAGCTCACCCTCGACGCCCATCAGCACAACCAGCGCCGCCGTCGCGCAGTACAGGCTGGCCGCGAGTTTCCCGATGCTGCGTATCTTGAGCATGACGTGTTCCTGGATCCGAGGTGTGGCTTCAGTAAGCGCGCTTGACGGTGGATTGGAGGGCCACGATCGAACGCTCGCCGGCATCGGCCGGGCTGCTGCTGCGCGCGGTGACGCGGTAATAGGCGACGTTGTCGGGCGGATAGGTGTTGCCGTAGTTGTCGTAATCGGCATTGGCATCCAGGCCGTAGTTGCTCGGCGCAAGGCCGGTGCCCATGAACTGAATGTGGTACTGCGGCGTGCCGGGCGTGAGGTCGTCGTTGACGTTGTGAACGCTGGTGACAGTAGTCCAGGCAGGGCCAGTCACGGTGGCAAACGTGTTGGCCGGCACCAGCCGGCAGGCGGCAGCAAGGGGGTTGGAGCAGTCCTCACCACCCAGCGCCGCGATCTGCCAGTTGGCCGTGATGGCGGCCTCTGCACCGCGCAGCGCCGCCTCGGCCCGCTGGAACGCCAGCGACCGGTCATACATGTTGGCACTCATCCGCTCCTGCAGGCTGGTGCCACGCATGCTGGCCAGTCCCATCACCGTGATCACCAGCAGCAGCACCAGGGCCACCACCAGGGCAATGCCTCGCTGGCGGCGGCCGGCAGGAAAAGCGCAGGGACGCTGACGAATGTTGTTCATGGCACGCGATTCCTGAGAGTTACCACCTGCGCGAACTGGCGCTCCAGGCGGCCGGCATTGACGGTGTTGTCGGTCGAGATGCGGGCATCGCCACTCTCGACGGTGAGCACGACCCGAACAGCGTTGACATCGGACCACTGGCCGCCAGTGATCGCCGCATCCGCGTCGACGAACTCGTCGCTGTCGTCGATGCGGTACGACAGCTGCATGTCGGTGACACCGGCGACGACTTCCTCCGTGACCAGGGCGCCGCCTGGTCCCAGGCGGCGGCGGAACAGCGACCGGCTGCTGTCATCGGTG
The DNA here is from genome assembly GCA_035514045.1 of Steroidobacteraceae bacterium. Lineage (GTDB taxonomy): Bacteria > Pseudomonadota > Gammaproteobacteria > Steroidobacterales > Steroidobacteraceae > ZC4RG30. Next base: position 14,907 of record DATKBK010000055.1, read on the forward strand.
CGGCCACTCTGGCCGATGTACCAGTCGACGGCGGAGAAACGGCCGAGCTGCGAGTTCCTCTCGAATTGGTACTCATTGCCATTGGTGGTCGAACAATCTTCCGGATAGCCCAGTCCCTTGGCACAGTTGCCGGGGATTTCGGTGCCGGTGTTGTGCACCAGCGTCACGTTGGAACTGTTGTAATTCGTTGCCTGGAATATCGTCGCGTGATCGAAGTCGCAGACGATCAGGATGTCGCCCGGCGCGATGCCCAGCGTCTCGTCGGTGAGCTTCAGCGCGGCGGACGTCGTGTTGTGCTCATCGACCGAGACACCGAGCCCCTCTATGCCCTGCAGCTGCACCGCATCTGTTCCCGCCACCCGGGCGGACCGGCCGGTGCCGAATGCAACCGCGGAATTGTCGTCCTCCCCGTCAATGCCGAGGATGCCAACCCAGGCCGTCCACCATTCGCCGCCGCCCTGATTCAGCACGTTGGCGACGCGTCCCCCGCTGTCGCAGCCCGTAAGCCCCGCCTGCCGCAGGTCGCGCGCCAGCAGTTCGAAGGCCGTACGGCCGCTCTCCTGCACCTGCGAAAGTCCCTCGTTGGTGCGGTAGCTCTGCCGGTTTGCCAGCGTCAGGCTGATGGCACCGCCAATCACCACCAGGCCCAGCGTCATCGCAACCATGAGCTCGACCAGGGTCAGGCCCTGCATTGCTCGTCGGTTGATCACAGTTCCACCCGCGTGGTGATTTGCTGTGCGGCGCTGCCATCCTGGGCGCGCTGGTCGTTCCAGCGCACCGTGATCGCGCAGATGGCACCATTGCAGTCGATCGAACCGGTGGCCGTGGGGTTCAGGGCCTCCCGCAGGGCGCCGCGCCAGGCGGCAATGGCAGCGTCCCGGAAGCTCGGCGGATTGTCCTCGTCATCCACCTCGGGCGCGTCGTCCTCGATACCGATGTCGAACCCGCCGTTGATGGCCGTAGCACGATCGGCGCGCATTGAATCGGCAATGGAATGCGTCTGCACCGTGGCCATGCCCCGCTCCAGCGAACTTTGGTTGTTGCGCAGTGACCAGGCCTGCAGACCGGCCAGGCCGAGCATGCCGAAGGACAGCACCAGTACGGCAATCAGCACCTCGATCAGGCCGACGCCGCGTTGGACACGACGGAACTTGCCACTCAGCTGCACGCGCCCGACTCCCGGGAGGTGGTGATGCGACTGCCGGAGCCCAGCCGCAGCCGGCGGACATTGTCTGCATCGACCCGGGTTGAGCACACAATGAACACATGCGCGTCATCATCTGCAGCATTGACCAGTGCGCCGCCGGTACGTGCCAGCCCATCGGGACTGAAGGTGATGCTCTCGCTGGCGAGCGTCGAGCTGACTTGCTGGGTATTGCCGAAGTTGTTGAATGAGCCCCGGCGCACCACTGTGCCGGCCGGTGTGCGCAGGATCCAGTTCTGCCAGTTGGCATCACCGCCAGGGCAATTGGTCGAATCAATGCTCGCGGTCCGGCACAGCGTGAGGCTGGCATTGCGCCGGATGGCCTCGGAGCGGGCGAGATTCATGGCACCAATCAGCTCGTTGGTCTGGTCGGCGATGCGGCTGTTGGCAACGAGCCCGGTGAAAGAAGGAGCGGCCATCGCCACCAGGATGCCCGCCAGCACCACGGTGATCAGCAGCTCCATGATCGTGAAACCAGTTTGGCGCTTGTTCATGGCCGGTATCATGTCCGTGCATCACCGCCATGCCAGTGCAAGCCGACGAGCGGCGCATTTGGCCCGACAAGCGGCATAAATGCGCGCGCACACCACACCCCCAGGCGACATAACTTCAGTGGCAGGCCCTGGTTGCTGGAGTTCAAGCTGTGCCGCAGGTGCGCCATGCCGGTTTTGCAATGCTCGACGTGCTCGTGGCGCTGTTGCTGCTGGCCATCACGCTGACGGGCGCCTGCGCCACGTTGATCCAGACCATGCGGGCCACACACGGAGCCCTGCTGGCCACGCGGGCCGTCGACCTGGCGGCCGACCTCTCTGAAGAATTGCGGGGCGCGGCTTCGGATGCGGAGGCCTCCACCCTGCTGGCAGCGTGGCGCACCAGGGCCAGCGTCGTGCTCCCGGTGGGGGAGCTCGAGCCGGAGGATTTTGCCGCGCTGGTGCGGATACCTCCCGCCAGTGCTGAAGCCGACACCGCAGACGCGGCAGATGGTTACCTGCTGACCCTTCGCTGGCAGGGAGCGCCGGGCGGCGCCGCGCGCGAGATGGTCATTCCAGTGCCAGCAACCTGGCACAGGTCCACGCCATGATCAGGCGCAGTCGTGGTTTCTCCCTGACCGAGCTCATGGTCGCCACCACGCTGCTGGCCACGGCCACGGCGGGCGGCGTGGCAACATTCGCGCGAGCGCATGCGGCGCGGCGCGAGGCCGGCCACCTGCAGCAGCTGCATGAACGGGCCCAATACGTGTTCGCGAGCCTCGAACCAGAGCTGCACATGTCCGGCTACTTCGGCGCCGGCACAGCGCCGACGCCGCTGGCCGCCGCCGACATTCCCGCGCCCGCCCTGGCCTGCGGGCAGGAGGTGATACGGCGCCTTGATCTGC
>DATKBK010000056.1:0-3398 GCA_035514045.1 Steroidobacteraceae bacterium
CGTCTGGTGTGGACCATCACCGCGTTCACCATTGCCCATAGCCTTACCCTGGCCAGCAGCGTGCTCGGGTTGTTCACCCTGCGGTCCGCGCCGGTGGAGGCGGTGATCGCAATGTCGATCGTGCTGGCGGCGTCCGAGGCCATGAATCCGCGCCCCACGCTGACCCGGCGCCTGCCGGCGATGGTGGCCTTCCTGTTCGGGCTTGTGCATGGCCTGGGCTTCGCCGGCGTGCTGGAGGAGATCGGATTGCCCGAACAGCATGCCTTGCTGGCGCTGGGCACGTTCAACCTCGGCGTGGAGATCGGACAGCTCGGCATTGTTGTGCTGGCCTTCGGCATCATGCTGCTGGCCCGGCGCATGCCCATGGCGCACGCCGCGCGCCGCCCCGCGCTGCTGGCGATCGGGACCATTGCCGCCTTCTGGTCGTTTGACCGCTTCGCGGCCATCGTGGCATGAGGATGGTATTGCCAGCTGCCGTGCGCCGGCACGGCCTGCTCTTGCTGGGCGGCCTGGTGGCAGGAATTGTATTCAGCACCTCATATCGCGCGCCGCGTCTGCCAGTTGCTGAACCGGCGTCGCAGTCCATCCGGTTTGCGCACACACGCGGTACCGTTGGGGAGGATGTGCGGGAGAGTGGGGCAGTACAAGACGAACTGCCTGGGGTTGTTGATCTATCTGGCCATGCGGCACGCTTGCTCGCATTGGAGCTGGTCGGTGAGGTGCATCGTGAGTACGGCGATGCTGATCACGTCTATCGCATCCGGCTGCAAAACGGGCCCTGGGCAATGAAGCATGCGGTTGCGGAGCTGCTGGATGCCGGTCCCGGCGTGCAGATCGTGCAGGGCAGGGCTCAAGTGGGGACGTTTGCGGCGGGGACGTTGATGCAGTCGCGCGGCACGGTGACGCTACGTCACGGCGAAGGTGCGCCAATCCTGGCGCGGATGGTTCAGTGGCGCATGACGGCGGACAACGATCCCATGCCGGAGACTCCCGCGCTGCTGGAAAACGAAAGTTCTCCGGCGCCTGACCCGGAGCCGGAGTTCGAAGACCACCGCGATCGCTAGCCTCGTCAGAAGTGCGCCTCGATCGTCAGGCGCAAGGCGCGCGGCTCGGTGGGCTGCCGTACCGAGAGCGGATCTGAACTGCGGTGCCGGACGCGCAGGTCCAGCCACACCGCGAGGGCAAGGACCCCGCCGCGTGCAATGTATTTGACCTCTGGCGAGACCGCCATCAGCGTCATGCCATTGAGCAGACTCGCCATGATGAGCGCGCCGAACAGCACGCCGGCCACGGAGCCGCGGCCGCCGCGCAGGCTGGTGCCGCCGATCACGCAGGCCGCCACGGCGTCCAGTTCCATCAGCGAACCGATGGTGGTGGTAGTGGCGCCGGAGTAGGCAGTCTGCATGAAGCCCGTCAGCGCGACGATGCCTCCCGTCAAGGCAAATGCCCCGATGACGGTATTGCGCACCGGTACGCCAGACACCACCGCCGCTTCCTGGTTGCCACCGATCGCATACAGGTAACGGCCGAAGGGCGTGTGCATGGTCACCACATGCACCAGCAGCGCCACCGCAGCCAGGATCAGCAGCGCCAGCGGCAGGCCCCGGTAGTCGTTGGCGATGACCACCGTAAGCAGGATGCCCTGCGCGGCGATGAACAGCCCCAGCAGGTGCCGCTCGTTGTCTGCCACGGCCAGGCCAAGCCGTTGGCGCGCTGCGCGACGGTGCCGACTGACCAGTACCAGCGCGACCACCGCGACCGCAGCCAGAATGTAGCTGCCCAGCGGGGGCAGAAAAGCCGTGGTCAGCATCGAATAGGCGTTCTGGCTGCCGCCAGCGACCACGGGCACGGTGCTGCTGTCGATCACCAGCCAGTGCAGGCCGCGAAAGACCAGCAGTCCACCGAGGGTGATGATGAACGCGGGCACGCGCTCCACGACCACCAGCGCGCCCATCAGCGCCCATATCACCAATGCCGCCAGCGCAGCGAGCAGCAGCGCCACAGGCGCCGGCACTCCATGCCAGGTGATCAGCACGGCGGCGACTGCGCCCGTCAAGCCAACGCCGCTGCCAACCGACAGATCTATGTGCCCCGGCAGCAGTACCAGCAGCATGCCCAGCGCCAGCGTGGCGGTCACCGCAAGCTCGATCGAGAGCAGAGAAAGATTGCGCGCCGAGAGAAACACCGGCTCCTGCCAGGCGAAGAACACCCAGATGGCAGCCAGCGCCCCCAGCATGAACCACTCGCGGGTGCCGGACTGCTGCATCACGCGGCCCTGCCGCGCGCTGTTCCCATTGCCGCAGACAGCAACGCCTGCTGGGTCGCAGCGCCACGGTCGAACTCACCGCCGATACGGCCCTCGTGCAGCATCAGGATCCGGTCGCTCATGCCCATCAGTTCCGGCAGCTCGCTGGAGACCAGCACAATCGCCTGACCCTGGTCGGTCAGCCGGTTGATCAATTCGTAAACCTCCTGCCTGGCGCCCACGTCGATGCCGCGGGTGGGTTCGTCGAGCAGCAGTACCCGCGGCCTGGTCAGCAGCGCCTTGCCGATCACCACTTTCTGCTGGTTGCCTCCGGACAGATTGCCAACGGATGTCTCCAGCGTCGCAGCCTTCACCCGCAGTTGCGCAGCCATCGCGCCAGCAGTGAATGCTTCGGCCGCGCCGTCGACCAGACCCCGGCGGACGATGGACCGCAGCGAAGAAAGCGTCAGGTTGAAGGCGACACCGGCGTCCAGTATCAGTCCAAGTCGCTTGCGGTCCTCGGTGACGATGGCCAGCCCGGCGCGCATCGCGGCGCGCACATCGCCGGGTGGCAGCTCCCTGCCAGCAAGGGTCACCGTACCGCGACGCCGCTGGCCCCACAGTCCCATCAGGTGCAGCAGCAGCTCGGAGCGTCCGGCGCCCATCAGCCCGCCGATACCCAGTACCTCGCCGGCGTGCACCGTGAAGGCGAGCTGCTGCAGTTGTAGTGAATCATGCGGTTCGCGCGCCGCGTCCAGCCCGCGTACCTCGAGCGCCGGCTCGCCGCGCTCGCGTTGGCGACGCGGATACAGGTCTTCGAGGGAACGTCCGACCATCAGTGCAATCACGGCAGCGGCAGCGGTGCCCGTTGTCTCCAGCGTGCCCTGCACTGCGCCATCGCGCAGCACCGTGATGCGGTTGGCGATGGCAAATACTTCGTCAAGCTTGTGCGAGATGTAGATACAGGCCACGCCCTGGTCCTTCAGGCGGCGAACCAGCGCGAGCAAGGTATCGATCTCGTGGCTTGCCAGGGCCGCTGTGGGCTCGTCGAGTACGAGGATGCGTGGGCGGCGCGCCAGCGCGCGGGCGATTTCAACCAGCTGTCGCTGGCCGATGCCCAGCGTGCCCACTGGCGTGGCCGGATCCACGGTCA
>DATKBK010000057.1:0-7460 GCA_035514045.1 Steroidobacteraceae bacterium
CCGCAACCAGTGCAGCACCACGCGGGGCCTGGGGGGCCGCCGCTTCGGGGTGCTGCAGGCGGCGCTGGAGCTCTCCCGCCGCCACTATGAGCAGGAGGCCACCGCCGGGCCCGCACTCACCTCCCCGGCCGCCACGCGGGCCTTCCTGGTGGCCAAGCTGCGCGACCTGCCCTACGAGGTGTTCTGCGCCCTGTTCCTCGACAACCGCCACCGGCTGATTGCCTGCGACGAGCTGTTCCGCGGCACCATCGACGGTGCCAGCGTGCACCCCCGCGAGGTCGTCAGGCAGGCACTTTGCCGCAATGCAGCAGCGGTGATCCTGGCGCACAATCACCCTTCCGGGGTGGCCGAGCCCAGCCAGGCTGACGAATTGATCACCCTGCGACTCAGGGACGCCCTCGGGCTGGTCGACATCCGGGTGCTGGATCACCTGATCGTGGGCGACAACCGCTGTGTGTCCCTGGCCGAGCGCGGGGTGCTCTAGGGGCCGCTGCCGCCTGCGCCCTTGCCGGGGAGCGCTCCCGGCTGGTATAAAGCACGCCCTTTTTGGCGCCCGCCGCAATCCCCGGGCGGACGCCGCAACTGGTAATTTTCGAAGGATCAGCCATGTCCCGCGTCTGCGAAGTGACCGGCAAGCGTCCGGCGGTCGGCAATACCGTCTCGCATGCCAACAACCGGAAGAAGCGCCGCTTCCTGCCCAACCTGCACTCGCAGCGTTTCTGGCTGGAGGATGAGAAGCGCTGGATCAAGCTGCGCGTGTCCGGCCGCGGCCTGCGCACCATCGAGAAGAACGGCATCGACGCGGTGGTCGCGAAGCTGCGCGCCGCCGGCCAGAGCCTGTAAGGAGCTTCCATGCGCGAAAAAGTGAAGCTGCTGTCCTCGGCCAATACCGGCCACTTCTACGTGGCGATGAAGAACAAGCGTCTGCATCCGGAGAAGCTGGAGACGAAGAAGTACGACCCGGTGGTGCGCAAGCACGTGACATACAAGGAAACCAAGATCAAGTAAGCACACCCGCTCCAGGCGTTTGCTTAGTCCGCAAGGAACCCGCCAGCTGGCGGGTTTTTTGCTTTGCGGCACCCAGGAATGTCAGCCGGGCTCGTGGCATCCTTGAAACTCCCATGCCCGAACTGCCAGAAGTCGAAACCACCGCCCGCGGCATCGCCCCGCATGTGCAGGACCGCAGGATCACGCGACTGATCGTGCACGAGCCGCGGCTGCGCTGGCGTGTCAACGCAAAGCTTGCCGGCTGGGCGCTGGACCAGCACGTCCGCGGCGTGCGGCGCCGGGCCAAGTATCTGCTGCTGCAGTTGGACCGTGGTCACCTGATGATCCACCTGGGCATGTCTGGCAGCCTGCGCGTGCTGCCGCTGCGCACGGCGCGCGAGACGCATGATCATTTCGACCTGGAGCTGGATTCGGGCTGGCTGCTGCGCTTCAACGATCCGCGCCGCTTCGGCAGCCTGCACCATCTGACCGGCGACCCGGCCAGGCACGCGCTGCTGCGCGACCTGGGGCCCGAGCCGCTGGAAGAGACTTTCGATGCGGACTACCTGCACCGCGCGCTGCGCCGCCGGCGGGTGGCGGTGAAGCAGGCGATCATGACCGGCCAGCTGGTGGTCGGCGTGGGCAACATCTACGCCAGCGAGGCGTTGTTCCGGTCGGGCATCCGCCCTGGGCGTGCGGCGCGCTCGCTCACTCGCGGCGAAAGCGCCGCGCTGGCCGCGGCCATCAAGGCGGTGCTCGGCGATGCCATCGAAGCTGGCGGCACGACGCTGCGCGACTATGTGGGCGCTGGTGGTGAGGCCGGCTACTTCCGGCAGCAGCTGTTCGTCTACGGGCGAACCGGGGAACCCTGTCGGCGCTGCGGCGCGCTGATCAAGCAGCGGATGCAGGGGCAGCGGGCGACATTCTGGTGTCCCGGCTGCCAGGGATAGGCGCGGAACAGGCCACCGGGAACAGCAGGCCATGCGGGCACAGTTACTGCGTCACTTCACTGCAATCGACGCCACAATCGGCGCGATTGTCACAGCTTCGGGCCGTTACGAGCTGCACCAGCGCGTGCACGGATCGGCCTTCGAAGTGCTGGCCCGCTCCATCGCCAGCCAGCAGCTCTCCGGGGCGGTGGCGCGCAAGATCATCGAGCGATTGATCGCCCTGCACAGCGGCCAGTTCCCGCACCCGGCACAGCTGGCCGCGGCCACGCCCGAAGCCCTGCGCGGCTGTGGTTTCTCTTTTGCCAAAATCGCCGCGCTGAAGGACCTCGCCGCGCATGCGCTGGATGGCCGCCTGCCCGCCGACGAGGTGCTGGCCGCGATGGACGACGAGACCCTGATCGAATGCTGCGTGGCGGTGCGCGGCGTCGGCCGCTGGACCGCGCAGATGCTGCTGATGTTCCACTTTGCGCGGCCGGATGTGATGCCGGCGGATGACTATGGCGTGCGCAACGGGTTTCGTCTTGCCTACGGCTTGAAAGGGCTGCCGAAACCGAATGCGCTGCTGGCCTTTGCGGAGCGCTGGAAGCCCTGGCGCACGGCTGCAGCCTGGTACCTGTGGCGCGCGGTGGAACTGCATCAGCAGGGCAAGCTGCCGAAGCGCAGCGGACGTGCGCCGCGAATCCAGATCGAAACGCCCAAAGCTGCGGTCCCGTCGAAGAAGAGGACCAGACGCCCGGTCAGTACGGCAGCGCGGGCACCTCGGCGATGACCACCGGGCGCGCGCCCGGCGGCAGCGGGGGCGCGTCGGGCGTTTCTTTCTTCGCACCCAGCGCGCGCAGCGCCGCTGCGACCTCGAGCTGCGGTGCCGGCGCGTTCTCGAGGAAACCCAGCCGGTAACGGCCCAGCGCATAGTCGAGCGGCGTCTTGCCGTCGGCATCCTCTGCGTCGGGATTCGCGCCAGCCTGCCTGAGCACCTCGGCCAGCTTGATCCAGCCGTGCAGCGCCGCGCCGTGCATGGCGGTCTCGCCTACGTAGCAGTCCTCGACCACCACGAAACCGGTGCAGCGGATCTCGCCATGCCTGCCCGCCACACCCTTGTAACCGGCGGCATTTACCTCGGCGCCGGCGGCCAGCAGCAGCTTCACGGCCGCGATCGCCTGCGCTTCGGAGTAGTTTCCCCCGCGCGTCGGCAAGGCGCGCCCGCGCGTGGCGCCTGCGACCACGATCAAGGGCGTGTGCCCGTAGACATTCGGCAGGTCCACCAGCGCGCCGGCATCGAGCAGCAGTTGCATCACTGGCAGGTCCGCTGCCTTGGCGGCGCGCAGCAACGGCGTGGCGCCATAGTCGAGCGCCGGATCGGCGAGACGATCCTGCGCCACCATCCGGTGGGGCGGCCGCAGCTTCAGCTGCACATTGGAGTTGGCGCCCCTGGCGAGCAGCAGCTTGATGATGTCGATGCCGGTGGCCTGGTCCATGGTGGGCAGCTCAATGCGCGCACCGGCGGGCAGCGTGTTCATGTCCACTGCCATGTAGAGCGGGCTCTGGCCCCACCAGTCCCAGTGGTTCACGTCGGAGCCGGCGTCAATCAGCAGTTTCGCCGTATCCCAATGGCCGTTCATCAGGGCCACGATCAGTGCGGTACTGCCATCCGGATCGGTGAAGTCGACCTCGGCGCCGGCGCCAAGCAGCGTGCGCACCACGTCGAGGTGGCCTTCGCGCGCCGCGAACAGCAGCGCGGACATGCCGCCGCGATTCATGTCCTTCGGCCGCTCCTCGGCAGTCATGCGCCGCGGCCAGTCGCGCACCGCCGAACGGGCATTCACGTCGGCGCCCCGGCTGGCAAGGAAGCGGATCATCTCCGGCTGGTTCTGCGCAGCGGCCCAGATCAGGGCGGTCTGGCCGCCCCAGTGCTCGCGCGCGTCGACCTCGGCGCCGGCCTTCACCAGCACCTTTGCCGCCGCCACATTGCCGGTGCGCGCCACGGTCATCAGCACGGTCTCGCCTTCAGCGTTGGACTTGCGCGGATCGGCGCCAGCGTCGAGCAGCAGCTTGAGTATTTCTGCATCACCACGCCGCGCTGCCTCGGACAACGGCGTGGCACCGAAATCATTGGCTTCATCCGGATCAGCGCCGGCGTTCAGCAGTGCCGTCACGCGCCCCGTGTCGCCCCGGTAGGCGGCATCGAGCAACGCCGTGGTTTCAGCTGCCTGCGCCAGCGCCGCGGCAAGGAGCAGGGCAACTGGAATCAGCTTCGGGCTCACGGGTCTATGGCGCCTGGCGCTTGTGGCGCAGCTCTTCGGCCACCAGCGGATCGACAAACTGGCTCACGTCGCCGCCGTAAATTGCAATCTCGCGCACCAGCGTGGAAGAGATGAAGGTGAACTGTTCCTGCGGGGTCAGGAACACGGTCTCGATGTCCGCCAGCAGGTGGCGCTGCATGTTGGCGAGCTGGAACTCGAACTCGAAGTCGGACACGGCGCGCAGGCCGCGGACCACGATGCGGATGCCGCGTTCGCGCATGAAGTCGGCGGTGAGGCCGGCATAGCCGCACACTTCGACGTTGGGGATGTCGGCCAGCGCGCGGCGCGTGAGGTCGACGCGTTCGGCGTGCGTGAACAGCGGCGTCTTGCCGGGATTCTTCGCCACCGCCACCAGCACCTGATCAAAAATGCTGGCGGCTCGGCGCACCAGGTCCTTGTGGCCGTTGGTGACCGGATCAAAGGTCCCGGGGTATATCGCTTTGCGGGGCATGCAGCAGATGATACCCGACGTCGCCGGCCTTCCCGCTGCGATGCACGCTCCAGCCCGCTGGCAGCTGCGGCAGTGTGGCTGCGGACGCCTGTTCCACGTAACAGAAGCCGCCGGGGGCCAGCAGCTTGCGCTCGCCGAGCCGGCGCAGCGCCGGCACCAGCAGCCCCGCCCCGAACGGCGGATCGAGGAACACCATGTCAAAACTTTCTGCGTCCTGACCATGCAGGAAGGCCAGTGCCTCACCGCCCTCGATGCGCGCCTGCGCCAGCCCGAAGTGCGCCGCGGTGGCGCGCAGCATGTCGAGCACCGCGCGCTCCTGTTCCACCAGCACCACCGAGGCCGCACCGCGCGACATGGCCTCGAAGCCCAGCGCCCCGCTGCCCGCGAACAGGTCGAGCACACGGCTGCCGGCAATATGCGGTGCCAGCCAGTTGAACAGCGTCTCGCGTACGCGGTTGGGCGTCGGGCGCAGGCCGGGCACATCCGGAATGCGCCACTTCCGGCCACGCAGGCGGCCGCCGATGATGCGCAGTTCCCCGTAAGAGCGTTTCATGCGTGAAGCCTATTACAATGCGCGGCCTTGTCTCCAAGGCCGATTGTTCCGGAAGGCGTCAGCAAAACCCATGGTCGAGTCTCCACGATTCTTCAGCCGGCTGCGCGAGAAGCTCGCGCGCAGCGCCACGCGCATCGCCGAGGACTTCACCGGCCTGCTGCGCGGCCGCCAGATCGACGGCGAACTGCTCGATGACCTGGAGGCGCGTCTGATCGGGGCCGACCTGGGCGTGGCCGCGACCCAGTCGATCCTCGAGAAGCTGCGCGCCAGCGTCGCGCGACGTGAACTGGCCGACGCCGATGCGCTGCTGGCGGCACTGCGCGCGGAGCTGCTGGCCATCGTGCAGCCCTGTGCCCGACCGTTGGTGATTGACCACAGCCGCCGCCCCTATACCATCATGGTGGTGGGCGTGAATGGCTCGGGCAAGACCACCTCGATCGGCAAGCTGGCGCTGCGCCTGGCCCATGACGGCCACAAGGTGCTGCTCGCTGCGGGCGACACCTTTCGCGCCGCCGCCGCCGAGCAGCTGGACATCTGGGCCGAGCGCAGTGGCGCGCAGATCGTGCAGCAGGCAGATGGGGCCGACCCGGGTGCGGTGGTGTTCGACGCGCTGCGCTCGGCGCAGGCGCGGCAGGTGGATGTGTTCATCGCCGACACTGCCGGCCGCCTGCACAGCCAGGCGCATCTGATGGAAGAACTGAAGAAGATCCGCCGCGTGCTGACGCGGGTGGACCCGCAGGCGCCGGACGAAGTATTGCTGGTGCTCGATGCCAACCAGGGACAGAACGCGCTGGTGCAGGCGCGCGAGTTCCGTGCCGCGGTGGGCGTCACGGGCCTGGTGGTGACCAAGCTCGACGGCACGGCGCGCGGCGGCATCGTGGTGGCCATCGCCCGCGAGCTGGGGCTGCCGATCCGCTTCATCGGCATCGGCGAGCAGGCCGGGGATTTCGGCGAGTTTGTCCCTGCAGCCTTCATCGATGCCCTGCTGGGCACCGCGCCCGGTGTAAAGTTGACCGCATGATCCGCTTTGACCGGGCCAGCAAGCGTTATCCCAATGGCCGCGAGGCCCTCAGCGCCGCCAGTTTCGAGATCGGCACCGGCGAGATGGTGTTCCTCACCGGGCGCTCGGGCGCCGGCAAGAGCACCATCCTCAAGCTGATTGCGCTGCTCGAGCGCCCGACGCGCGGCATGGTTCTGGTCAATGGCCACAACACTGCAGCGCTGTCGGCGCGCAGGATCCCGGGCTTCCGCCGCGAACTGGGCGTGGTGTTCCAGGATCATCGGCTGCTGACCGAGCGCAGCATCCTCGACAACGTGGCGCTGCCGCTGCATGCCGCCGAGAGCGGCATGTCGCTGAAGGACATCGACCGGCGCGTGCGCGCGGCGCTGGACCAGGTGGGCCTGCTCGACCGCGCCGCGGCGCTGCCGCTGGAACTGTCGGTGGGCGAGCAGCAGCGGGTGGGCATCGCCCGCGCGGTGGTGAGCAAGCCCAGGCTCATCATCGCCGACGAACCCACCGGCAACCTGGACCCGGCACTGTCGCTTGAGATCATGGCGTTGTTCCGTCGCTTCAACGACGTGGGCGTCACCGTGGTGATTGCCACGCATGACCTGGACATCGTCAAGGCCTGGGGCCTGCGCGAGATCGTGGTGGAGCATGGCCGCGTTCAAACCGGGGCCGCGGGCCCGACCCACGATCTGCCGCCGATGGAGGCGCAGCGATGACCGGCTGGCTCACGCGGCATCTGCAATCGGCACTGTTCGCCGCCGGCCGGCTGGCGCGCGCACCGATGGCAACGCTGTTCACCGTGCTGGTGATCGCCATTGCGCTGACGTTGCCAACTGCGATGGGGCTGGCCATCGTCAGCGTACGTCAGGCCACAGGCGATTTCGCCAATGCCATCGATGTGAGCGTGTTCTTCAGGCAGGACGTGCCACTCGAGAAGGCGCGCCAGCTGGCAGCGAGCCTGCGCGAGCGCAGCGGCATTGCCAGCGTGCAACTGGTCACCGCCGACGAAGCCCTGGAAGGTTTCCGCGAGGGCACCGGCTTCGGCGGTGCGCTGGATGAGCTGGACAGCAATCCACTGCCACACGCGCTGGACGTGCGCCCCGAGGCTGGCTACACCGATCCGGAACGTATGGGGTCGCTGCGCGAGTACCACGCCGCCTGGCCGGAGGTGCAACTGGTGCAGGTCGACAGCGAATGGGTGCAGCGACTC
>DATKBK010000058.1:0-10294 GCA_035514045.1 Steroidobacteraceae bacterium
TCAAAGGCATGATTTCGCAGCGCCTGATTCCGCGCGAGGGCGGCGGCCGCATTGCCGCCACCGAAATCCTGCTGCATTCGCCGCTGATCCAGGACCTCATCTTCAAGGGCGAGGTGCACAAGATCAAGGAAGTCATGTCGCGCTCCACGCGCATCGGCATGAAGACCTTCGATCAGTGCCTGTTCGAGCTGTACGAGGCTGGCTATATCTCCTATGACGAGGCCATCCGCAACGCCGATTCCAAGAACGAGCTGCGACTCAGGGTAAAGCTGGAGAGCAAGCGCGATGCGCGCCCGGCGGATGATGCCGGCGGCCTGGCGCTGATGGACGAGAGCGAAGGCCAGTCATTGTGAGTGAGCCGGAGCTGAAGCCGGCCGAGGTCGAGGAGTTCCGCGTCGGGGCAACCACCGGTGGCGGAGGTTTCAAGACCAGGCCGCTGTTCAAGCTCATGGTCGAGAAGCGCGCTTCGGACCTGTTCTTCACCTCGCACTCGCCGATCAAGATCAAGATCGAGGGCCATATCCACGCCATCAACAAGCAGGTGCTGATGCCCGACGCGGTGCGCGCGGCCGCCTTCAGTTTGATGACGCCGGAACAGATCACCTATTTCCAGCGCGAACTGGAAATAGACTTCGCCATCTCGGAGCCTGGCCTTGGGCGGTTCCGCTGCGCCATCTTCTACCAGCGCGGCTTCCCGGCCATGGTGATGCGCTACATCACCGCCGAGATGCCGCGCCTGGAGGATCTGGGGCTGCCGGACACCCTGAGTGATCTGGCGAAGCTCAAGCGCGGCCTGGTGCTGATGGTGGGCGCCACGGGCTCGGGCAAGTCCACCACGCTCGCGGCCATGGTCAATTTCCGCAACGAGAATTTCTCCGATCACATCATCACGATCGAGGATCCGATCGAGTTCCTGCACACCAACAAGCGCTCGATCATCAACCAGCGCGAGGTGGGGCTCGACACCAAGACCTATGCGCGCGCGCTGAAGGGCGCGATGCGGGCCGCGCCGGACGTGATCCTGATCGGCGAGATCCGCGACCGCGAGAGCATGGAGGCGGCAATCAGCCTGGCCGGCACCGGCCATCTGGTGTTTGCCACCCTGCACGCCAACAACTGCGCCGAGACGCTCGATCGCATCATCAACATGTTTCCGCACCAGCAGCATCCGCAGATCCTGCTCGACCTGTCGCAGTACCTGCGGGCCATCGTGGCCCAGCGGCTGGTGCCGGGCGCCGATGGACGCCGCGCGGCCGCGGTCGAGGTCATGCTCAACACACCCCACATCAGCGACCTCATCCGCAAGGGCGACGTCAGTACGATCAAGGAAGCGATCCAGCTCAGCGGCGAGAAGGGTGTGCAGAGCTTCGACCACTCGCTGCTCGAACTGTTCAAGGCCGGCCGCGTGTCGATGGACGATGCGCTGATCAATGCCGATTCGCGCACCAACCTCGAAGCGAAGATCAATTTCGGCTGAAGTCCCTGCGCACACGCTGGATCGCCATCCAGCTGCCGGTAATGCACAGCACGGTCACGCCGGCCAGCAGCAGCAGCGTGACGATGTCCCACAGCGGGCGCTGGCGCAGCCCGCGCAAATCCAGGCCATGCAGCCCCCGGGCCAGCCAGCGCGTCTTCATCGCCGCGCGGTCCACCACCCGCAGGTCGCCGGAGGCAGGATCCAGGTACACGCGCGTCCGGTCCGCGTCGGCCAGTACGGCGCGCCACACCGGCAGGGGCGCCGCGCCCTTGTGGGAATAGTGGTACGCGTCTTCGGCAGCAAGCAGCTCCAGCGACGCCACCTCGGTATCAACTCTTGCGAACACCCGCTGCACGTCTGCCGACGTCAATGCCGCCGGCCGTGCGTCGGCATCGAGGCGCACCGCTGTGCCATCGGCGCGCCTGGCGAGCACGAACAGACTTCCGCCGAAGGGTGCCGCACGCAGCTGCGTGAACTCGCCGGGAGCCAGCAGTGCCGGGGCGCCGCGCAGGAATGCCTCCAGCTGGCGGGCGTCAGGTTCGCCCACCAGTTGGGGCCGCAACCGCGCGCCGGTCTCGCCTCCCTCCAGCCAGCCCCAGGGGTTCATCGTCAGCAGTCCGCTGTACACCCAGGTGAGCGCCAGCACGCCGAAGATCAGTCCTGCGATGTGATGCCAGTACCACCAGCCGCGCAAGGGTGAGGCGAGTTTCCCGTCGGGCTGGCGCCGGAAGCGCGCGATGCCCACATACAGTCCCGTTGCGGCCAGGAAGCAGCCAATGACCGAGGTCCAGATGACGATCCGCGACCACAGCCGCCCATTGCTGCGCAGCGCGGTGGGATACAGCCAGTGCGGGATGGCGCCAAGCCAGGTGAGGATGCGTTCGCGGCGGCTGGTGTCCTGGAACACTTCGCCGCTGCTCCCATTGAGATAGATCTGCGTGCCGGCCGCGTCATCGAGCGCGTAGTGGTGCACGGGGCGGTTGCCCCGCGCGGTCTGCAGCGTCCATTGATCCAGTTCGACCTCGCCCAGCCAGCGCGGCTCGCCGGTGATGCCGCGCCGTACTGCGTAGTCCGCGGCCAACTGCTGCAACGCATCGCGTGACAGCTCGCCCGCGAGCGGCTGACCGCTGATCAGATCGACAGGTGCAGCGCCCGGCTGACGCAGCACCGGCCGCGCTCCCAGCATCTCGATGCGAAAGTTGCCGGTCGGGCGCCCGTCGAACTGGAGGACATCCGTGCGGCAGCAATCGTCCAGCTGCAGTGGCGGCAGCGCTGCGACCCGCTCATCCGGGGTCAGCTGCGGATACGGCTGGTACATCATCACGAAGCCCGACAGGCACCACAGCGCCATCAGCAGGCCCACCGCCACGGCCAGGTAGCGGTGGCAGATCAGCAGGAAACGCAGCGTCACGTCGCAAGCGTAGCTCAGGGCTCCGGCGAGCTCCAACCGCCGCCCAGCGCGACGTACAGGGACACTGCGGTGTTCAGTCGCGTCAGGCGCGATCGCAACAGCGAATCCTGGGCCGAGAACAGCGAACGCTGCGAATCGAGCAATTCCTGCTGGCTGCCGGAGCCTTCCCGCAACTCGATCTCGGCCAGCCCAAACGCGGTCTGCGACTGGGCAAGGGTGCGCTGCTGGCTCTCCTCCGCGCGCAGGTTTGCCTCGGCGGTGGCGAGGGTGTCGTCCACATCCTTCAGGGCCTGACGGATGGTCTGCGCATACTGCACCAGCGCGATGTACTCGTTCGACTCGGCGTTGAGGATGTTGGTGCGCTTCTGGCGGAAGTTGAAGATGCTCTCGGCCAGCGACAGCACGCCGCCCACGGAGAAGTTGCGCGCATCAGTGAGCTGGAACAGCTCCGGTGAGCCGCCGGCATTGCCGCTGGCGCTCAGCGACAGCGTGACCGGAATCAGGCTGGCACGGGCGATATAGAGGTTGGCGCTGGCGTTGGCCATGTCCAGTTCTGCCGCTGCCAGGTCTGGGCGACGCAGCAGCAGCTCGGAGGGCACCCACGGCGCGATCTCCGGAACCGTCAGCTGCTCGATAGGCTCGCCCTCCAGGCGAAACTCCTGCGGCGTCACTCCCAGCAGCAGGCCCAGCGCCGTTTCGGCCGCCCGCATCTGGTTTTCCAGCGGAATGAGGTTGGTGCGCTGTTGCAGAACCTGGGTGGTCTGCTGCGTAAGATCGAACTGCCGGGTAACACCCGCGCGACGGCGAGCCTCCTGGATGCGCAGCAGTTCCTCGGCGATCGCGAGGTTGGTTCGCGCAACATTGACCTGCGAGCGTACGCCGAGCAGGTTGAAGTAGGCGCGGGCCACGTTCTGCGCCAGCGTGATGCGGGCCAGGTCGGTGTCGTACTTGGTGCCGATGAAGTTTGCCGCCTGGACGCGGTAGCGCGCCGCGGCGATGCCGAACATGTCGACGCTGTAGCTGGAGCTCAGCCCCAGCGAGGTCGAATCGCTGGTGTTCTCCGGTTGCTGGTTGCCGCCGGTGTAGGTGCGGCGGGTGCTGGCGCTGAGGCTCAGGTCGGGAAACAAGTCGTCACGCGAACGCGCAAAGTTCCGCTCCGCCTGCTTCAGCCGCTCTTCCGCCGCGATCAGGGTGGGGCTGTCAACCAGCGCCCGCTCGATCAGTTCATTGAGCACCGGCGAGTTGAAGTTCCTCCACCACTCCCTGGGCACGCTCTGGACCGCCTCCGGCGTGATGGCCGAATCCCATGCCAGCGGCATTCTTACGGGATTCTCGACCTCCTTCACGGCGTACGAGCAGCCGGCCAGCAGCATTCCCGCCACTGCGGCGGACACCAGTTTCATTGCGGCGCGCGGCCGCGAAAAAGTACGAACTCTCAAGCGATCACTCCGATTGCAGGGCAACTACCGGGTCGAGGAAGGCGGCTTTGCGGGCTGGCAGCCAGCCGAAGATCAGGCCGATGCTGAAGGCCGAGCCGAACGCCAGCATCACCGGGAACATGGTGAAGTGGACCGGATTCGACGAGAAGGTTTCTACCAGCACACCCGCGCCCAGTCCCACCAGTATTCCCAGCGCACCGCCGATCAGCGACACCACCAGCGCCTCGATCAGGAACTGCTGCATGATGTTGCGGGTGCGCGCGCCGGTAGCCATGCGAATGCCGATCTCGCGGGTGCGCTCGGTGACGCTCACCAGCATGATGTTCATCACGCCAATGCCGCCGACCAGCAGCGAGATCGCGGCGATCGAGCCCAGCAGGATGGTCATGGTCTTTTCCTGCTCGACCCGGCTGTCAAGCATGGCGCCCATGTTGAAGATGCGGAAGTCGACCACCCCGTGGCGCTCGGCCAGCAGGTTCTCGATGTCGACCTGCGTCTTCATGATCTTGTCCACGTCCTGCACGGCGACCTGGATGCGGCTCACGAAGCGCTGCCCCGACACGCGCAGCGAATTGGTCTGGTAGGGGATGAGCACATGTTCATCCTGGTCCTCGCCGTTCGCCGTGGAGCCCTTGCGGGCCAGCACACCGACCACCAGGAAACTCAGATTTTCCATCAGGATGTACTGGCCCAGCGGGTCCTCACCATCCGGAAACAGCGTATCGGCGATCGTGCGGCCGATCACTGCCACCGGGGCATATTCCTGTTCATCCTGGGCGGTGAAATAGGTGCCCTCGGCTATGCTCCGTTTGGCCACCTCCAGATACTTTTCCGAGCTGCCAATGACCTTGGCGCGGATGTCCCGATCCTTGTAACGGAGGGTCTTGCCGTTTTCCTGATAGGGCACTGCAGCAATGACGTTGTCCACCTCGCTGTCGATGGCGGCGACGTCCTCCAGCGTGAGGCTGCCCGTACCTCGGTCGCTGCCGCGCTGGTTGCCACCCGCGCCGGGGTTCACGTTCAGGATGTTGGCGCCGAATGAACTGATGGCATCGACCACCTGCTTCTTGGCGCCATCGCCGATGGCCAGCATGGTGATCACCGAGGCCACGCCGATCACGATGCCCAGCAGCGTCAGCACGGAGCGCAGGATGTTGTGGCGCAGCGCGCGGATCGAGTTCTTTGCGGATTCGTACCCTTCCGCGAATGCGCTCATATGGCCGCGGCGGGCGGTCCAGCTGTGCACCGGCGGCGGGTTGGCGGGCGGCAGCGGCCCAGGATCGGCCACGATGTTGCCGTCGCGGATCTCGATCACACGCCGGGCGTGCTCGGCCACTTCGGCCGCATGGGTGATCAGGATGACAGTGTGGCCCTGCGCCGACAGCTCGTCGAGCAGCGCCATCACCTCGACACCGCTCTTGCTGTCCAGCGCGCCGGTGGGCTCGTCGGCGAGGATGATCTCGCCGCCATTCATCAGTGCGCGCGCGACCGAGACGCGCTGCTGCTGGCCGCCGGAGAGCTGCTTGGGACGGAAATAGACGCGGTCTTCGAGGCCGAGCCGCGTCAGCAGCTCGCGCGAACGCTCGTGCCGCTGGTGCAGCTCCACGCCCGCATACATGGCCGGCACCTCGACATTCTCTGCTGCGGTGTTGCCCGAGATCAGGTTGTAGCTCTGGAACACGAAGCCGAACGACTCGCGCCTGAGGTCCGACAGCTCGTCACGGTCGAAATCCGAGACATCATGGCCCTTGAACAGGTACTGGCCGGTGGTCGGACGGTCCAGCGCGCCGAGGATGTTCATCATCGTCGACTTGCCGGAGCCCGACGCGCCCATGATGGCGACGAACTCGCCGGGGTAGATCTTGAGATCTACGCCATGCAGGACCCGGGTTGCCAGGTCGCCATTGAAGTAGGTCTTGGTGACCCCGCGCAGTTCGATGATGGGAACAGCGGGGTCAGGGGTGTTCTCGTTGCGCATCAGAACGGCCGACCGCCGCCGCCGCCCTGGAACCCGCCCTGGTTGGGGCGGAAATTTTGGTTGTTGTTGTTCAGCGCAGCACCAGCGGCGGCGACGGCGGCGGCTTCGTCTTCACGCCTGCCCATCACCACTTCCTCTCCTTCTACCAGACCCTCGAGCACCTCGCCGTGCACGCGGTTGGTGACCCCGATGACCACCTGACGGGGCTCGAGGGTGCCATCCGCCAGCTTCACCATGACCGTGCCGCGGCGCTGCTGGGGTGCGCGCGATGTGCCGGTGCCGCCGGCCGAACCCATCGCGCCGAAGCCACCAGGGCCACCGAAGCCGCCGGGTCCGCCGCCGCCCCCGCGATTGCGGCGGAACTCCTCGATCTGCTCGGGCGAAAAATTCTGGCCGCCCGCGAAGCCACCAGGACCGCCACCCCCACCAGAGCCGCGTTGTGGCCGCCCGCCAGCGCCTCCGGGACCTGCACCCCGGGGTACCGCGCCTTCCGGCCCTTCGGCGCCGGTCGTGGGGGGCACACTGCCACCAGCGGCAGCGGCCGCATCAGGCCCGGCGCCAGGGCCGCGCGCCATCAAGTTCGGGCCCCCACCACCGGGGCCTGCCCCGGCATCGCCGCCGCGCTCCTGCGCGGCCATCTGCCGCGCGATCTGCTGCCCCTGCTGCAGGGCGGCCATGGGCACCATCAGCACATTGCGCGCTTCGGCCACCACGAAGAAGACCTGCGTGGTCATCGACGGCATCAGGCTGTTGCCTTCGTTTTCCACGTCGAACAGCGCGGGGTACAGCACCACGCCCTGCTGGACCTTTGGCGTCGGCTCTTTGCGCTTGAGCTCGCCGTACCAGCGGCGGTTCTGGCCGGCGCCCAGCGTCGTGAAATAAACAGTCATGCCATTGTAGATCTTGGATATATCCGCCTCGGAGACGTCGGCCTGCACCGTCATGGTCCCCAGGTTCGCCAGGCGCAACACCACCGGCACGTTCTGCGAGGCATTGACCGTCTGGCCTTCCTTGACGGCGATACTCATCACGGTGCCGTCGATGGGCGCGGTGATCGTGGTGTAGCCGAGGTTCTTTGCCTCGATCCGCATGTTGGCTTCCTGCTGCTGGATCTGCAGCTCGGAAGTCCTGACACTTCGGCGGGCGTTCTCGAGCGTGGTTCTGGCGTTGAGAAAGGCCTCCTCGGTGGTCGCGTCCTCCGCAAGCAGGTTCTCCTGGCGCTTGAAGTCGCGCTCGGCCTTTTCGAGGTTGGCCTTCTGGGACAGCAGGCTGGTCTTTGAAGACTCCAATTGGGCCTGGTTCGAGTCCACGCGCGCCTTGGAGGTGGTGGCATCGATCTCGGCGAGCGTGTCGCCAGCCTTCACCTCATCGCCTACTTCCACGTAGATCTTCTCGATCTGGCCCGACACCTGCGCACCCACATCCACGAAGTCGCGCGGCTGCAGGGTGCCGGAGGCAGTGACCAGATCCTCGATGTCGCCCCTCTGCACGCCGGCGTAGTTGTATTCGCTCTCGGCGCTGCCGCCGCTCGTGAACTTGTACACGCCGAAGCCGATCAGCCCCAGCAGCACCACGCCAGCGACGGCCAGTTTGGCCCGGCTCTTGCGCGGCCGGCGGGAAGATGAGGTAGCACTGTCGTTCATGGCGTATTCCGATGTGGTGAATTTGGTGTCGCGATCGCGGTTGGGGGTCTTACCCGCCGCAAACGATCCGCACGGGAGTCAGGATGGCGGGCGAGTAAGGAAGAAATTTGCACGCTTCCTTACACAAAGTTTGCTTGATCTGCATTTAGGCTTGTCTGGTCATGTCCACTGCCGAGAGCAATCAATCTGCTACCCGCCCCAATGGCGGACCCAGCGCCCTGCGTCGCGGTTTGGACACCCTGCGGGTCAAATTGTTCCTTGCCATCGCGGTAGCCCACCTGGTGCTGGTGGCGGCGGTGTATCTGGTCTATAGCTGGAGCTTCGACAAGGGATTGGTCGACTATGTGAACCAGTCGGAGCAGGCCAGGCTGAGGCCGGTGATTTCGCAACTGGCCGACGGGTACCAGCAGTACGGCAACTGGAACTGGGTCACCCAGGATCGGGAGCGGTATTACACCGTGCTGAGCGAGGTGCTGGGCTGGCGGGTGGGCCGGCGGGACGGGCCCCGCCCCACGGAGGGTGCACGCACCGAGGGAAACCGCCCTGCAACATCAGAGGAGCGGGTGCCGCGCTTCACCCCGGACGACACCGGTCCGGCGCCGCCGCTCACATTCGACTGGCGCGTGATGCTGTTCAACGCGGCCGGCGAAGTGCTGATCCAGCAGCGCGGCACCGACCCGCGTGATGTGGAACTCGCGGTCAAGCTGCCCATCGAGGTCGGCACCCAGACGGTCGGTTTCCTGGGCTATGTGCCCCGCCTGCAGTTGGTGCAGTCACTCGAATCCATCACCGCACGGCGGCAGTCGCGCCACTTCGGCGTGATCGGCATCGGCATGCTGGCCGCAGTGCTGCTCAATGCCGCCTTGATCGCCAACTGGCTGGCGCGACGACTGCGCGCGCTGGGGCAGGGCGCCGCAACGCTGGCGCGCGGCGACTACAGCACCCGCATGCCGGTGCGGGGCCACGACGAACTGGCGCGGCTGGCCGGGGATTTCAACCACCTTGCCGAGGCGCTGGCAGCAGCGCAGCGTGGTCGCCAGCAATGGATTGCCGATATCGCGCACGAACTGCGCACGCCGTTGACCACCCTGCGCGCAGAGCTCGAGGCGGTGCAGGACGGTGTGCGTCCCCTGACCCAGGACAGCATCGCCTCCGTGGCGCAGGAAGTGCACCGCCTCACGCGCCTGGTGGAAGATTTACGCCTGCTGTCGCTGTCGGACCTCGGCGCCCTGACCTACCGCAAGGAACGGGTGAACCTGGCCGATGAGCTTGGCGAGCAGCTGGCGATCAGCCGCGCTGCGATTGACGACGCAAGCCTGGTGGTGACCCAGGAGCTTGACCCCGACGTTTCGGTTGAAGCCGACGCCGATCGCCTCGCGCAGGTGTTCAGCAATCTGCTGCAGAACACCCTGCGCTACAGCACCGCTCCCGCGCGGCTTGCCATCCGCGTCACGACTGATGGTCGCGAGGCACTCATCGACTGGGAGGACTCCGGGCCCGGCGTCACCGACGAAGAGCTCGGCCGGCTTGCCGAACGCCTGTTCCGCGTGGATGCCTCGCGCTCCAGCTCCAGCGGCGGCAGCGGGCTGGGCCTGGCGATTGTGCAGGCCATCGTCACCGGTCATGGCGGGCGCATGCAGCCGGGCCACAGCTCGCTGGGCGGCCTGCACTGGCGCATCTGGCTGCCGCTGGCGGATCATCGGCCGGGATGACCACCGCCGCGACCAGCGACTCACCGGCCAGCATCCTCATCGTCGAGGACGAGGACAAGATCGCCGGGGTGCTGAGCGACTACCTGCGTCAGCATGGTTACGCCACGCACCGTCTGGCGCGCGGCGACGAGGTGCTCCCCTGGGTGCGCCAGCACCGGGTCGACCTGGTGCTGCTGGACGTGATGCTGCCGGGGCTGAACGGCATGGAAGTCTGTCGCGCGCTGCGCGCCGAGTCTGACGCGGCCGTGATCATGGTCACCGCGCGGGTCGATGAGATCGACCGCCTGCTGGGCCTGTCACTGGGCGCGGATGACTATATCTGCAAGCCCTTCAGTCCCCGCGAGGTGGTGGCGCGCGTGGCCACGGTGCTGCGGCGGACACGTCGCGGCGCGCAAGCGGCCAGGGCCGGTGCCGGTGCGGTCTCGCCGGCCGGCGGGCTGTTGCTGGACGAATCGGGTTGGCGCGCTACGCTCGATGGCCACTCCCTCGATCTCACCGCAGTGGAATTCAAGCTGCTGTCAGTGCTGGCGGCTTATCCCGGGCATATCCATTCGCGCGACCAGCTGATGGACCAGATGTATCGCGACGAGCGCATCGTCGCGGACCGCACCGTCGACAGCCACGTGAAGAAGCT
>DATKBK010000059.1:0-17905 GCA_035514045.1 Steroidobacteraceae bacterium
CGCATCAAGGACCTGCGCACCAATGTCGAGGTGGGCGCAACGGACAAGGTGCTCGATGGCGACCTGGACCAGTTCATGGAAGCCAGCCTCAAGGCGGGACTGTAGCAATGAGCGAGGATGAGAACAGGCTGATTGCCGAGCGGCGCGCCAAACTGGCAGCTTTGCGTATGCAGGGCATCGCCTATCCCAATGACTTCCGGCGCACGCACTACGCCGGTGACCTGCACACGGCGCATGCCGAGGCCGGCGCCGAGCAACTGGAGCAGCAGGCAATCTGCGTGACCGTGGCGGGCCGCATGATGGCCAAGCGCGTCATGGGCAAGGCCAGCTTCGCCACCATTGCCGACCCTGGCGGGCGCATCCAGCTGTTCCTGCAGCTGGCCTCGCTGCCTGCTGGCGCCTACGACGCCTTCAAGACCTGGGATGTGGGCGACACCCTCGGTGCCGAAGGCACGTTGTTCCGCACCCGGACCGGCGAGCTGTCGGTGAAAGTCACGGGACTTCGGCTGCTCACCAAGTCGCTGCGACCGCTGCCCGACAAGTGGCATGGCCTGGCCGATGTGGACACCCGCTACCGGCAACGCTACGTGGACCTGATCGTCAACGACGAATCCCGTGCCGTGTTCCAGGCGCGCACGCGCATCATCCGGCGCCTGCGTGAGGAGCTGGACTCGCGCGGCTTCATGGAAGTGGAAACGCCGATGATGCAGCCCATCGCCGGCGGCGCCGCCGCGCGCCCCTTCGTCACGCACCACAACTCGCTCGACATGCAGATGTACCTGCGCATCGCTCCGGAGCTGTACCTGAAGCGGCTGGTGGTGGGCGGTTTCGAGAAGGTGTACGAGATCAACCGCAATTTCAGGAACGAGGGGCTGTCCACGCGTCATAACCCCGAGTTCACGATGATGGAGCTGTACTGGGCGTATGCGGACTTCCGCGATCTGATGGACCTGACCGAAGAGCTGGTTCTGGCGCTGGTAGATGTGGTGCAGCCGGGCGTGCGGCAGCTTGCTTACCAGGGGCGCGAATACAGCCTCGCGCGCCCCTTCGCGCGGGTGTCGATGTCCGATGCCATCCTGGACGCGAACCAGGAGCTCGATGCCACGCGGCTGCGTGAGGTTTCCTATCTGCGCGAGTGGTGCGCCAGGATCGGGGCCAGATTTGACCCCGCCGACGGCGCCGGCAAATTGCAGATGCTCATCTTCGACCACACCGTCGAGCACACGCTGCTCGATCCAACATTCATCTTCGGCTACCCAGCCGAAGTATCACCGCTGTCGCGCGCCAGCGATGCCGATCCCTTTCTCACCGACCGGTTCGAGTTCTTCGTCAGCGGCCGCGAGCTGGGCAACGGATTCTCGGAGCTGAATGATCCGGAAGATCAGGCCGCACGCTTCCAGGCGCAGGTGGCGCGCAAGGATGCCGGCGATGAGGAGGCCATGCACTACGACGCGGACTATGTGCGCGCGCTGGAATACGGCATGCCGCCCACCGCTGGTTTAGGGCTCGGCGTCGACCGGCTGGTGATGTTCCTCACCGACCAGGCCGCCATCCGCGACGTGCTGCTGTTCCCGCAGGTGCGCCCCGAGAGCACATGAGCGCCGCCCTGCCCATCGGCGTGTTCGATTCGGGCATCGGAGGCTTGACCGTGCTGCGGGCGCTGGTCAAGCGGCTGCCGGGCGAGGATTTCATCTACCTCGGCGATACGGCGCGATTGCCCTACGGGACCAAGACGGCCGCGACCGTAGAGCGCTATGCGCAGCAGGCGGTGTTTGCGCTGGTACGGCGCGGCGTCAAGGCCGTGGTCGTGGCCTGCAATACGGCTTCTGCGGCTGCGCTGCCCGCCCTGGCTGCCGGGAACCCAGGCCTGCCCATCGTTGGTGTGATCGAGCCAGGCGCATTGGCCGCGGTGGCCGCCACCCGCAGTGGCCGCATTGGCGTGATTGCCACTGAGGGCACTGTGCGCGGCGGCGCATATCAAAGTGAAATCCAGCGTCTCCTGCCCGCTGCGCAGGTTGCCGCCGTGCCCGTCACGCTGTTCGTCGCGCTGGCGGAGGAGGGCTGGATCGAGGGTGAAGTGGTTGAGGCTGCTGCGCGCCGTTACCTTGCGCCGTTGTTCCAGGACAGCGCAACGGCGCCGGATGTGCTGGTGCTCGGCTGTACACACTTTCCGCCCCTTGCCGGGGCGATTCGCAAAGTGGTCGGCAAGTCAGTGCAGATCGTCGACTCGGCGATTACTACGGCCGAAGCGCTTGAGGGGCTGCTTAACGCCAGTCATCTGGCTTCGGGTGGGGCGGATGGCATCTGCCAGTTTCTCGTGACAGATGGCGAGGAGCGGTTTGCCCGGATCGGGCGTACATTCCTGGGGCGGGCCATCGCGCCATCCGCGGTTGAGCGCGTAAACCTCTAGGACTTGTGTCGCCGGTACTGCGAGTGCGCGCGATATCGTCTACCCTGATCGATGCATGGTTCAACGAGAACCCATAACCAGGGAGTGACGGTGCAATGAACTCAAGCTGCCGGACTATTGCTGTCGTCGCCGCTTTGCTGCTGGCATCCTGCGCCACCCGGCCGCAACCATTCCGCACCGGTGTCGCGCCTGGCGAGCTCATCCACAAGGACTCCGGCTTTTCCTTCCCCGGCCGCATCGGCTCCTTCGCGCGCGTCTCGGGCCATCAGTACGATTCGTGGGGCAAGGACATCTCCATCGGCTACAACGGCGACATTCCCTCCGTGGTGACGGTGTATGTCTATGCCGCGAATGGCCGTGATGTGGAATCCACCCTGACGGCGCAAAGTGCCGCAGTCCTTACCAGCTATCCGGACGCCAGGATCACCGGACGACGCACCGTACAGGTCACGCCCGCCGACATCAGCGCCGAATCGGTGTCGTTCGCCTTCTCCACGCTGTTTTTCGGCAAGGAGCAGCAGCTGCATTCGCAGCTGGTGCTGGCGCGATATGGCGATAACTTCATCAAGTACCGCATCACCTATCCGGCGGCGATCGCCGATCTGGCGGGTGAGGACTCGAGCAGGTTCCTGCAGCGCTTCGCCTGGCCCTGAAGGGCAGGCCCGGGTCCGATAAGATGGGTCCATGGTCCCGGACCTCTTTCACGCCGTGTTGCGCTACTGGCGCGCCGCCTGCGCGGCCTGCCTGCTGGCAGGCGTTGTGATCGCGGCAGAAGACGCGCAGGAACCGCTGGCCGAGTCTAGTTCACTACCAGAAGCGGCTCCGGGCCCTGAGGCTGGCCGGGACGATGCCGCGGAGCAAGCCGGCGAATCAGCAGCGCCCCCAGCGGACGATCCGCCTGCCGGTCCGGTGCGCGAGCAGATCGTGACCCAGGAGGGCGAGGTCATCAGCACCGAGGAGGTGGAGGAGCCGGACCTGGCGGAGCTGCCACTGTCCAATGCCGCAAGGGTGCGCCTGGACAGCGCGCGCGAGTCCGTAGTGCTGGTGCGGGGGTTCTTTGGTGCCGCCGCCAGCAGCGCCTTCCATGGCACGGGCTTCGCGGTGGGCGAGGACGGCGTCATCATCACCAACTACCACGTGGTATCCGAGGTGGTGATGCATCCGCGCCGCTACCGACTGGAGTACCTCACTGCGGACAATCGCCGCGGTCAGCTGCGCGTCCATGCCGTGGATGTGCGCAACGATCTGGCGGTGGTGAAGCCGACCGAAGATCTGCAGCTGCCGCC
Source organism: Steroidobacteraceae bacterium (assembly GCA_035514045.1). Lineage (GTDB taxonomy): Bacteria > Pseudomonadota > Gammaproteobacteria > Steroidobacterales > Steroidobacteraceae > ZC4RG30. Next base: position 3,697 of record DATKBK010000059.1, read on the forward strand.
ACTGCGCCTGCGCACGGACATCCCTCGCCAGGGCGCGCGTGCTTACTCGATCGGCTTTCCGCTCAACCTCGGCCTCACCATCACCGAGGGCGTGGCCAATGGCGTGGTGGCCAGCGGCTTTGACCAGCGCATCCACTACACGGGCGCAATCAACAGCGGCATGTCCGGCGGGCCGGCGCTGGATGCGGGCGGCACGGTGTATGGCGTGAACGTCTCGGTGGTCAGCGGCCGGCAGCTGGTGGGCTTCGTGGTGCCGGCGCGGCACATCGCGCCGCTGGTGCGGCGGGCGCGGGCGCCGCTCGACGAGATGCGCAGCCCCCAGCAGCTGCGGGCGATGGTGGCACAGCAGGCGCAGGCCTTCGAAGCCACCGTGCTCGATCCCTGGCCGGCCGATGCTGCCTCGCGCACGACGGCGACCCAGACCGTATTTGGCTACCAGCTGCCCACCCGCGTGGGACCGGCCATCGAGTGCAATACCACCGGCAGCAGCGAGGCGCGCCAGGGCCTGCAGACCGAGACTATCAGCTGCACCGGGCGCACCGGTGTGCTGCTGTTGCTCGACCTGGAAGTGGGCCATGTGTCGTACCAGCATCAGGTGCTGCGGGCCCAGCGCCTGCATCCGCTGCAGTTCGCACAGCGGGTCAATGCCATTGCGGCCGGCCATCGGCGCCGGGGCTCGGCGCAGCATGTGGCCCCCTTTGCCTGTCGCAACGCGTTGGTGTCGCTCGATGGCTTTGATGCGCGCGTCACCACCTGCGCCCGGCAGTACCGGCTGTTTTCCAGTCTCTATGACCTGGCGGTCACGGTCACCAGCATCAACAGCACTGACAGCGCGGCGGTCAGCCAGCTGGACCTGCGCGGGGTGGGTTTCGAAAGTGGCATGCAGTTCGTGCGCCGCTTCCTGGGAGGCATGCAATGGAACCCGTGATGCTGGTGGAGGTGGTGGACGATCACGGCCACGTGCAGCAGCGCCAGCGCGTCACGGGCGCAGGCTCGCAGTGTCGCATCGGCCGGAGCCTTGCCTGCGACCTGACCCTGGACGATGGCTTTGTGGCCCCTGAGCACACGCTGCTCACCTTGCAGCAGGACGGGCGGGTGCTGGTGCAGGACCAGGGCACGCGCAACGGCACGCAGTTCGATGGCGTGCGCATTGACGCCGCCAGCGGCCGCCTCATTGCCGGCGGCGAGTTGCTCGTCGGTCGCTCACACGTGCGGGTGCGTACGGCCGAGGCACAGCTGGCGCCGGAGAAGCTGTTCCGCCGCGACATCCGGCGCCGCCACCGCGTGTCGCTGGCTGCCGCTGGCGTGTTCCTGTGGGTCGGTTTCGCGGCGTTCACCGCCTGGGCTCAGGCGCCGCCGCAGGCGGCCCAGGACATGGTGGTGGCGGTGCTGCTGGCATTCGCCGCGCTGGCCATCTGGACGGGTGCGTGGGCGCTGGTGTCGCGCCTGACCGTAGGCGGCTGGCAGCTGGCCATTCACCTTGCCCTTGCCGGCATCTGCCTTGCGCTGTGGGGTTGGGGATACTGGCTGTACACGCTGGCTGCGTTCGCGTTCCAATGGCGCTCGCTGGGGCCTTTCACGGTGGCACTGGCCGGAGTGGTGGCGTTCGTTGTCGCCTGGCGCCACCTGCGCTACGCCACGCACCTGCCACGCGCGGCGGCATTGTCGCTGGCGGTGCTGGCGCCGCTGTTATGCGGCGGCGTGTGGTGGCTGGTCGACCTGCAGGTGGACCAGCGCACGGTCAATCGTGTGGTGCAGGGCGCACGCATCCATCCACCTGCCGTGCGCGTGGCCCCCAGCATGGATCTGGGCGATTACCTGACCGACGTCGCTGAACTGAAGCGCGAGGCGAATCGCAATCGCCAGCAGTCGCTGCTGGAATCGCCGGTGCTGGACGAGAAGGATTGAGCGGATCAGCCAGGCAGCAAGTACGGCAGCGGCAGCGCGACACAGGGGAATGCGACATCCGGCACGGCGTCTGAACCCCCGCTCGGTTCCGCAGCGTGTCCGCCGGATCCGGGCAAGGTCGTGACGCCGAGGAACTCCTGCCCGTCGCCCCCGGCCGGCGCGGACATCACCACCTGCGCGGTACGTCCGTCGGTCAGCCGCACGCGCTCACCGGGCGGCAGCGGCAGATCCGATTCGGTGAAGAACCGCTGCATGCGCCGCTTCACCTGGCCACGATAATGTGCGCGGGCAATGATCTCCTGGCCGGTGTAGCAACCCTTGCTGAACGAGATGGCATCCAGCAGGTCAAGGTTCAGCATCTGGGCCACGAACTGACCGGAAGTAGCGCTGCCGATTTCGGGCAGGCCGGCGGCGATATCATCGAGGCGCCAACTGTCGCGCGAGACAATTTCACCATCGGGCAGCGGCTCGCCCTGCGGCGCCAGGATAAGCTGCCGCAGGCCTTCGGCATCCATCGCCAGCGACAGGCGTGTACTGCCTGCGGCGGCGGCATCGGGCCCGGTGGCGCCATAGACGCGCCACGCCGTGCCGGCATCCTCCAGCCGCACCCTGGCACGCAGCACGTAGCGCGTGAGCAGCGGCCGCACCGTTTCGGAAATTTCCGCCGGCAGCACCAGCAGCAGGTGGTCATGGGTCACTCGCAGCACACGCAGCACGGCAAGGCAGCGCCCCTGCGGGTTATGCAGGCCGGCCAGCACTGCGCCGCCATCGGGCAGCTGCGCCAGGTCGCGCGAAAGCTGGCCTTGCAGGAAATCGACAGCATCGGCACCGCGCGCGCCGATCACGGCAAGATCGTCCAGGATTGTGAGGGCGAGGTCGGGCATGGGATGAGTTGCCGGAGTCGGATTCTGGCACAATACATGCCCATGCAGCCTTTGGATCAAGCGCCGGGCGCTGCCTCCCCGGAGACCCCGCCGGCAGCGGCCGCAGCGCCTGCTTCGCCGCTGGCGCCCGAACTGGGCGGTCCCGTCGGCCCCGAACCCACCCGCTACGGCGATTGGGAACGGCGCGGTCGCTGCATCGACTTCTAGGCCCGCAACGCATGGCTTCCCGACCACTTTCACCGCACGTCTTCATCTATCGATTCGCCTACACCATGGCGTTGTCGATCCTGCACCGGGCGACCGGAATGCTGCTGAGCTTCGGACTGCTGTTGCTGGTGGGCTGGCTGATCGCGCTGGCAGCAGGTCCGGATCCCTACGCTACCTTCGCGGCGTTTGCGCGCAGCTGGCCGGTGAAGGTGGCGCTGGCGCTGCTGCTGGTGAGCTTCCTCTATCACTGCGCCAATGGCATCCGGCATCTGTGCTGGGATATCGGCTGGGGACTGGAGCGCGGGCAGGCCCGCCTGAGCGCGCGCATCGTGGTCATCGCCGTAGTGCTGGCCTCGGCTGCGCTGCTCTACCTGTTCTTTGGAGCCTCGACATGAGTGGCGCCGCGCGGGCGCTGTCGAAAGTGCTGGGCAAGGGCTCGGCGCACGAGGGCGCGCATCACTGGCGCGTGCAGCGGCTGAGCGCGCTGGCGCTGCTGCTGCTCGGCCCCTGGTTGCTGGTTTCATTGCTGCTGCTGCCAGACCTGGGCTACGCCACGCTGCGGGCCTGGGCTGCCGGTCTGCTCAATGCCGCGCTGCTCGCGCTGCTTGTGGTCTCGGCCTGCTGGCACTCGCAGCTGGGTGTCCAGGTGGTAGTCGAGGACTATGTACGGGGCTGGCAGCGCATGGCGACGCTGATCGTGTCTGCATTCGCGCATGCGCTGCTGGGCGTGCTGGGCGTGCTCGCCGTCTTGCGCCTGGCGCTGGGCGCGACCCCGTAAGGATCAATCACTGATGTCGGCCTACACGTTCATCGATCACACCCACGACGTGCTGGTGGTTGGCGCCGGCGGTGCAGGCCTGCGCGCCACGCTGGGTCTTGCGCAGGCCGGCCTGACCACCGCCTGCATCACCAAGGTGTTCCCCACCCGCCGCCACACCGTTGCGGCGCAGGGCGGCATCAGCGCATCGCTGGCCAACATGGGCGAAGACGACTGGCGCTGGCACATGTACGACACGGTAAAGGGCTCGGACTGGCTGGGCGACCAGGACGCCATCGAGTTCATGTGCAAGGAAGCGCCGGCCGCCGTGATCGAGCTGGAGCATTACGGCGTGCCGTTCTCGCGCACGGCCGAGGGGCGCATTTACCAGCGCCCCTTCGGCGGCATGACCACGCACTTCGGCAAGGGCGTGGCACAGCGCACCTGCGCGGCTGCCGACCGTACCGGCCATGCCATGCTGCACACGCTGTACCAGCAGTCGCTGAAGCACCAGGCGGAGTTCTTCATCGAGTTCTTCGCCATCGACCTGATCTTCGAGCGCGGCGTGTGCCGCGGCGTGGTGGCGCTGGAGCTGGCCACGGGCCAGCTGCACCGGTTCCGTTCCCACACCACCATCCTCGCCACCGGTGGCTACGGTCGTGCGTATTTCTCCTGCACTTCGGCGCATACCTGCACCGGTGACGGTGGCGGCATGGTGCTGCGGGCCGGCCTGCCGCTGCAGGACATGGAGTTCGTGCAGTTCCATCCTACCGGTATCTACGGCTCGGGCTGCCTGATCACCGAGGGCGCGCGCGGCGAGGGCGGGTACATCACCAATTCCAGCGGCGAGCGCTTCATGGAGCGCTATGCACCCAATGCCAGGGACCTGGCCTCGCGCGATGTGGTGAGCCGTGCGATGACGATGGAGATCCGCGAGGGCCGGGGCGTGGGCGAGCACGCCGATCACATCCATCTGCACCTGGAGCACCTGGGCCCGGAAGTCATCAAGGAGCGCCTGCCCGGCATCGCCGAGACCGCGAAGATCTTTGCCGGCGTGGACGTGAACCGCGATCCGATTCCCGTGCTGCCCACCGTGCACTACAACATGGGCGGTATCCCCTGCAATTACCACGGCGAAGTGGTGAACGGCAGCGCCGCCAATCCGGACCAGGTGGTGCCCGGGCTGATGGCAGTGGGCGAGGCGGCCTGCGTGTCGGTGCACGGCGCCAACCGGCTGGGTTCCAACTCGCTGCTCGACCTGGTGGTGTTCGGCCGCGAAGCCGCGCGACATGCGGCCACAGTGGTGAAGCCGGGCACCCGGCACATGCCCCTGGCAGCCGACGCGGCGGATTTCGCGGTGGCGCGCCTGGACAAGCTGCGACACGCGAAGGGTGAGCGATCCACGGCGCAGATCCGCCTCGAGATGCAAAAAATCATGCAGCGTGATGCGGCCGTGTTCCGCACCGCGGCCACGCTGCAGGAAGGCGTGGCAAAACTCACCGCCACCTATGGCAGCTTCGCCCACGTAGGCGTGAGCGATCGAAGCCTCATCTGGAACACTGACCTGGTCGAGACGCTGGAGCTGGAGAACCTGCTGATGCAGGCCATGGCGACGATCGTCTCGGCCGAGAACCGCCAGGAAAGCCGCGGCGCGCATGCCCGCGAAGACTTCCCTGCGCGCGACGACACCGACTGGCTCAAGCACACGCTGGGCTGGGTTGACGCCGATGGCGCCACCCGGCTGGGCTACCGCCGCGTGCACCTGAACACGCTCACCCGCGATGTGGAAACCGTCCCCCTGAAGGCGAGAACCTACTGATGGTCCAGCTCACCCTGCCCCCCGGATCGCGCATCGACAAGCATGGCAAGGTGCACAAGGCGCCCGCCGGCGCGAAGCAGCCGGTGACTTTCCGCGTCTACCGCTACGACCCGGATGGCGGCGCGAACCCGCGCATCGACACCTACGAGATCGACCTGGCCGCCTGCGGGCCGATGGTTCTGGACGCGCTGATCAAGATCAAGAACGAGATAGATCCCACATTGTCGTTCCGCCGCTCCTGCCGCGAGGGCATCTGCGGCTCCTGTGCGATGAACATCGACGGGGTGAACACGCTGGCCTGCACCAAGGCCTGCGGCGAGGTGAAGGGCGAGGTGCGCATCTATCCGTTGCCGCACATGCCGGTGGTGAAGGACCTGGTGCCCGACCTCACGCAGTTCTATGCCCAGTACGCGGCAGTGAAGCCATGGCTCACGGCCCATTCGCCCGCGCCAACCGACCGCGAGCGCCATCAGTCCAAGGAAGACCAGGAAAAAATCGACCGGCCTTCGGCCTGCATCCTGTGCGCCTGCTGCTCCACCTCCTGTCCGAGCTACTGGTGGAATTCCGACCGCTACCTGGGCCCGGCGGCGCTGCTGTCGGCATATCGCTGGATCATCGACAGCCGCGACGATGCCACGGGCGAGCGGCTGGATGAGCTGGAGGATCCATTCCGCCTCTACCGCTGCCACACCATCATGAACTGCACCGAGGCCTGTCCGAAGGACCTCAACCCCGCGCGCGCCATCTCCGAGATCAAGCGCATGATCGACGCGCGCCGCAACTGAGGCCGCCATGACCGATCCTGCGGCAGGACGGCTGGTCTGGCGCTGCCGTCGCGGCATGAAGGAGCTGGACCTGGTGCTGATGCGCTATCTGCAGGGTCGCTGGCAACAGGCCGATGCGCGCGAAAGGTCCCTGTTCGAGCAGATTCTCGACTTGCCCGATCCGCTGCTGGCGGCGTATCTGATGGGACGTGAAAGCGCTTCTGACCGCGAAATGCAGGGCCTGCTGGATGTACTGCGTGGCGACCCTCCCACGCCTGTGGCAGGAATCGGCTCCAGCAGCGCGCCCGGCGCCGCATAGCCTCGACCTCCCGCTGCGACCTTCGCCGCTGGCGCGTCGCGCGGTGTGGTTGTTCCTCGCCGCGCAGCTGCTGCATGCGCTGGAGCTGGCCCTGGCCGGTCAATGGCTGGCGGCCCCGGCGGTACTGGGCATTGCTGCCGCGTGCGCATGGCTGTGGCGCCGGGCCGGGCGCGATTCCACCACCACGCCCCGTCGCCTGCTGCTGACTGCCGATGGGCGCATGCATGTGCTGACGGTCGCCGGCGAGGTGGAAGAAGTCACCCTGCACCCTGCCAGTCTCCGGCTGGGTCGCTGGTTGTTATTGCTGTTCGCCATGCGACGGGGCCGCTTCCGCGTGCTGCTGGGGCCGGACAATCTCGAGGCGGCGCAGCTGGCGGGCTTGCAGCGTCGACTCGGTGCCATGGAGTGCAGGCCCGAGGCAGTGCTTTACGGTAGCGAACGACGCGCCGGCCGGGCGGCCCGCCCCTCGCCCCACGCCTGACAGGGAAGGCGCTGCGTTCAGACTGCGTTACACTCCATGCACCAATTCGAGTCAGGCCATAACTGCCTTGAACAGTCTCATCTTTTTCCCGCGTCGGACGATCCCGGTCGAACTTTTGGGTTCCGCCGCAGTCCATCTGATCGGTATGCCGGGCTACCGCTGGGCGCGGGAACCTTAGGAATGGCCGATGAGTCCGGATACCGGTGACCTCGAGCTGGTGCAGCGCGTGCAGAAGGGCGACAAGAGCGCCTTCGATCTGCTCGTCCGCAAGTACCAGCACAAGGTGGTGAAACTGGTGTCACGGTACATGCGCGAACCGGCAGATGCGGAGGACGTCGCACAGGAGGCTTTCATCAAGGCATATCGGGCACTCCCCCAGTTTCGAGGGGACAGCGCCTTCTATACCTGGCTGTACCGGATCGCGATCAACACCGCGAAGAATGCGCTGGTGTCGCGCGACCGCAATCCGGTCGGCTTCGATCTGGACCTGCAGAGCATCGAGGAATCAAGCGCCATGCAGGCGCGGCTGGCTGATCCGGAAACCCCGGAGAGTCTGCTGGCGACGGAAGAGATCCGCGCCACGGTGAATCGGGCCATAGAGGCCCTGCCCGAAGACCTGCGTACCGCCATCGTGCTGCGCGAGCTGGAGGGTCTGAGTTACGAGGACATCGCCCAGGCAATGGACTGCCCGGTCGGCACGGTACGTTCGCGGATCTTCCGCGCCCGCGAGGCCATCGACCGGAAGTTGTCGGATGTGTTTGAAGGCGGCCTTGGCCGCGCCGAGGAGTCGGGATGAACGAGCAGGAACACAGCAGTCAGTTGTCGGCCTTGTTTGACGGCCAGTTGCCACCGCAGCAGGCGCAAATGGTGATTCGCCGCGCGCTCCGGGAGCCGGCAATGCGGGCGAGCTGGGAGCGCTATGCGCTGATCGGCGCCTGCCTGCGCGCCGAGCCCATCGCCGGCCCGCTCAGCGTGGCCGACCGGGTGCAGGCGAGCATTGCCGCCGAGCGCGAGCTCAATATCCTGCCGCTGCCCGCCAGAACTGCGCAGGCCCGTGCCGCAGGCGCGGGGCGGTTCAACATGTTGGGTCGCGGTGCCCTGGGTGGGGCGATTGCGGCCGGAGTCGCGGTGGTGTCGATCGTCGTGATGCGCGCGATTGGACCGACGGCCGATTCAGGCGCGCTGATCGCACAAGGTTCATCGGAAGTCGCCGCAGCGCCGCTCGAAGTGGCCGCGGCGGACGGGCGCGACAGCGCGCCTGGCAGCTACATTACACCGGGCACGAATTCGCCGGCGCAGCCGCGGCTGGTGGTCGACGCCACCCTGGGTCATTTTCTCGTGGCGCACAGCGAAGAGGCTGCGTCGGCCCTTCGTTCCAGCTACGATCTGGTGGCGGGGGGAATCGAATTGACCGAAGACCAGATCAGTGCTCTGCGCTAAAGCCGGAATACAGCACGGAATTCGATCGCGACTCGCGCATCTGGCGGGCGCGCTGCTGCTGTGTATTGCTGCGATGGCCACGGCCACCGCCGGGCAGACTGCGCCCACCGATGCGCGCGCCTGGATCCAGCGCATGAACAAGGCGCTGGTGGAGGGCAACTACGAAGGTGTCTTCGAGCAGCGGTCTGGCGACCGGCTTGACACTTACCGCATCCTGCACCGGTTCAAGGACGGGGAGATGGTGGAGCGCCTCGTTTCCACCGACGGGTCCGGTGAAGAACAGAAACGCAAGGGGTCGCAGTGGGCCCAGTTCCTGCCCGACAAGCGCCGCGTCAGGGTGGCGACCCGCAATCGAGCTTTCGGGTACTTCCATACGCTCAATGGCCTGGACGAGGTGGCGGCGCGCCATTACGACATCAGCGAAGCGGGCCGCGGCAGACGGCTGGGCCGCGAGGTGCAGATCATTCGCTTGGAACCGAAGGACAACCTGCGGTTCGGCTACCGCTTCTGGATCGACGTCGGGAGTGCGCTGCCGCTGAGGCTGCAGCGCGTCGCGCATGATGGCAAAGTGATCAAGGAGGTCACATTCACCTTCATCAATGCCCCGCTGTTGTCCACGGACATTTCCGACGAGCAACTCAAGGTGGCGGTGGACTTCAAGGGCTATACCCTGGTTGATCAGGACAAGTTCACGCCCTTCTACAATTCGAAGTTGAAGCGGGCCTTTGCCCCGCAACCCGCACTGATGCCCGCCGGCTACCGGGTCCGCCGCTTCGGCGGGCAGCCCCAGGAAGGCAAGACACCAGAGCCGAGGGCGCGCTTCATCGTGTCAGACGGCGTGTCGTGGGCCGACGTATTCCTGGCCCCCGTCATTGGTGAGGCGCGGCCGGACGGCGGCCGGGCTGTCGAACCCTGGGCCACCTACGAGCTGCAAAGGGATGGCGTGCAAGTGATGGTGGTGGGTGAGCTGCCATTGGCAGCCGCAAAGGCCATCGCCGAGGCCGTCCGGCCTGAGTGAGCCCGCAGCGCTGCTGTTGCTGACCCGCCCTGATTGCAGGTTGTGCGAGGACTTCGAGCACGAACTGCTGGCGCTGGGTCGCGAGCTGCCCCTGCCGCCCCTGCAGCGGATCAACGTCGATTCCGACCCCGAGCTGGCACGCCGTCACGGCCTCGATATCCCTGTGCTGCTGTGGGGCGGCGTCAAGGTCTGCCAGCACCGTCTGGATCGAGCCGAGCTGATCCGACTGCTGCGGCTGCGCTGATCGCCATGGGGTAGAATGGCGGGTCGACCTGCCGACCCTTTTCGGGCCATATCTTGTCCAGCGTACAGTCCGCAATTCGCAATTTTTCGATCATCGCCCACGTCGACCATGGCAAATCCACGCTCGCCGACCGACTGATCCAGATCTGCGGTGGACTGGCCGACCGCGAGATGCAGTCGCAGGTGCTCGACAACATGGCGCTGGAGCGCGAGCGCGGCATCACCATCAAGGCCCAGAGCGTCACGCTGTTCTATGACTCGCCCGACGGGCAGCGCTACCAGCTCAACCTGATCGACACCCCGGGCCATGTGGACTTCTCCTACGAGGTGTCGCGCAGCCTGGCCGCCTGCGAAGGCGCGCTGCTGGTGGTCGACGCCGCGCAGGGCGTGGAGGCGCAGAGCGTTGCCAACTGCTACACCGCGCTCGAGCAGGGGCTCGAGGTGGTGCCGGTGCTGAACAAGATCGACCTGCCCTCGGCCGATCCGGACAAGGTCATCAAGGAGATCGAGGAGATCATCGGCCTCGACGCCCAGGATGCCGTGCGGGTGTCGGCCAAGACCGGCGAGAACGTCGGCGCACTGCTCGAAGAACTCGTGCGCCGCATTCCGGCCCCCAAGGGCGACCCGGACGCTCCACTGCAGGCGCTGATCATCGATTCCTGGTTCGACAACTATGTCGGTGTCGTCTCGCTGGTGCGCGTGATCAATGGCACGCTGCGCGTGGGCGAGAAGATGAAGGTGATGACCACCGGCCGCTCCCACCAGATCGACAAGCTGGGCCGGTTCACGCCCAAGTCGGTGAGCCTGCCCGTGCTGGCCGCGGGGGAAGTAGGTTTCGTGATCGCCGGCATCAAGGAAATCGACGGCGCTCCGGTCGGCGACACGGTCACCACCGAAGTGCGCGGCAGCGAGGTGCCGTTGCCAGGCTTCAAGCAGGTGCAACCGCGCGTATTCGCGGGCGTCTTCCCGGTGAACACCGAAGACTACGAGAATTTCCGCGATGCGCTGGCCAAGCTGCGGCTCAATGATTCGGCGCTCCACTACGAACCGGAGGTTTCGACCGCGCTCGGGTTTGGCTTCCGCATCGGCTTCCTCGGCCTGCTGCACATGGACATCGTGCAGGAGCGCCTGGAGCGCGAATACAACCTGGAATTGATCACCAGCGCCCCGACCGTGGTCTACGAGGTGGCAAAGACCGATGGCACGGTCGAGCTGATCGACAACCCCTCACGCCTGCCGCCGGTCGACAAGATAGAAGACCTGCGCGAGCCAGTCATCACTGCCAACATCCTGGTGCCACCCGACTACGTCGGCGGCGTACTGCAGCTGTGCTCGGAGAAGCGCGGAGTGCAGAAGAAGATGCTCTTCCTGGGTTCGCAGGTGTCGCTGCAGTACCAGCTGCCGCTGGCCGAAGTGGTGCTCGACTTCTTCGACCGCCTGAAGAGCACCAGCCGGGGCTACGCCTCGTTCGACTACGATTTCAGCCATTTCCAGTCGGCGCCGCTGGTCAAGCTCGACATCCAGATCAACGGCGACCGGGTCGATGCGCTGTCGCTGATCGTGCACAAGGACAACGCCTACCAGCGCGGCCGCGAACTGGTCGACAAGATGCAGGAGCTGATTCCGCGGCAGATGTTCGAGGTGGCGGTGCAGGCCACCATCGGCGCGCATGTGATCGCGCGCGCCACCGTGAAGGCACTGCGGAAGAACGTGCTGGCCAAGTGCTATGGCGGCGACATATCGCGCAAGCGCAAGCTGCTGGAGAAGCAGAAAGAGGGCAAAAAGCGCATGAAGCAGGTAGGCTCGGTGGAAATTCCGCAGGAGGCCTTCCTCGCGGTGCTGAAAGTGGGCAGGAAGTAAGGGCGGGGTAGAAGCGTGTTCGAGCAGATCATCCTGGTGCTGTCATGGCTGCTGTGGCCGGTGCTGGCCATCGTCGTGGTGGACGACTGGTTCCTGCGGCCACGTCGCCGCCTCGCGGCCCTGCCCGCCACGGCCGGCGAAGCGCCATGGCTGAAAATCCTGTATGCGGCGCTGCCGGTGCTGCTGGTGGCTGGTGCCGTCCGGCTGTTCCGCTCCGAGCGGCTGGATTTTGCGCTGGTGCTGGTGGTGGTCTCGGTGGTGGGGGGCGTCATCTGGGCGCTGGATCGCTGGCTGCTCGCGCCGGTGCGGGTGCGCGCTGCGGTACGTGCGGGGCTCAAGTCAGACGCCGTGGCCGAGCCCGGCATCGTCGATTACGCCCGCAGCATGGTGCCGGTGGTGGTGGTGGTGCTGTTGCTGCGCTCGTTCCTGTTCGAGCCGTTCCGCATCCCCTCCGACTCCATGATGCCAACGCTGCACGACGGGGATTTCATCCTGGTCAACAAGTTCAGCTATGGCCTGCGGCTGCCGGTGCTCAACACCAAGATCCTCGATCTGGGCCTGCCCGGGTTGGGTGACGTGGTGGTGTTCCGCTACCCGCGCGACCGGAAAGTGAACTACATCAAGCGCGTGGTGGGCCTGCCGGGCGACCGCGTCAAAGTCATCAGCGACCGCATTTATGTCAACGGCGAGCCGCTGCCAGAGACTGAGGTCGGTCGTTATTCCGATGGCTGCTACGACAACATGCGCCAGACCGAAGTACAGATCGGCCGGCATCGCCACCAGGCGCTGTCCTGTCTCACGGACCAGCCGCTGGGGAGCTTTCCGCTGCCCGGCTGCGACCGCCAGATCGGGCGCAGCTATCCCTGCAACGAGGATCCGGCGCTGCTCGCCTCCCCCGGCGTGACCGACCGGGGCGACCGGGAAGAAGTGACGGTGCCGGCTGGCAACTACCTCATGATCGGTGATAATCGCGACAACAGCGAAGATGGCAGATACTGGGGCGAGGGCGGCGCAACCTGGGGCTTCGTGCCCGAGGAGAATCTGGTCGGCAGCGCCAAGCGCGTCTGGTTCAACCTGGACTGGGACCGCGCCTGGCCAGGCAAGATCGACTGGGGCCGCATCGGCGAGCGGATCGACTAAGGGAGAGGGTCACGGCACATGCGCAAAGCTCAGGCGGGCGTTACATTCATCGGCTGGTTGGTATTGCTGATTCCCGTGGCCATCATCGGTTACGCGGCCATCCGGCTGATTCCCATCTACCTCACCCAGATGAAGGTCGCCAGTGCCGTCAAGCAGGCGGCCGACGAGGCCCGCACCGATTCCACGGTGAGCCCCGCGGAGGTTCGCAGGTCCATCACGCGCCGGCTGGACATCGAGGGCGTGGAATATCCAAACCTGGAGAACATCCGGGTGGCGCGCGAAGGCGACGAATGGGTGATCGAGACCCGCTACGACCAGACTGCGCCGCTGTTTGGCAACATCCAGCTGCTGGTGACTTTCGACCAGCTTGTGGTCATCCAGTAGCCAGCGAGGCGGCAGCATGATGGCGCCGACTGCGGCACCCGGCGCCGATGATGTGGTGATGGCCGGCTGGTTGCGCGCCCTGCTGGGCAGGGATGTGCGCCAGCACGACCTGTACCGTGCGGCACTGACCCATCGCAGCGCCCGGCACCAGAACAATGAGCGACTGGAGTTCCTGGGCGACTCCGTGCTGGGGCTGGTGATTTCCGCCGAACTGTTCCATCGCTACCCGGAAGCCGATGAAGGTGACCTCAGTCGCCTGCGCGCGCGGCTGGTGAGCAGTGCGCCGCTGGCGGCCATCGGCGCCGGCATCGGCATCGGTGGCGTGCTGCTGCTGGGCAGCGGCGAGTTGCGCTCCGGTGGCTTTCGCCGCGAGTCCATCCTGGCCGATGCCACAGAGGCGCTGTTCGCGGCCGTCTATCTCGAGGATGGGCTGGAGGCGGTGCGGGCCCTGATCCTCAGGCTCTATGCCACGCAGCTGGAGGCGCTGCGGCTGGACCCCGGGCTGAAGGATGCAAAGACCCGCCTGCAGGAACTGCTGCAGGGACGCAGCCAGCCATTGCCGCTGTATATGCTTGACAGCGCCGTGGGCGAGCCGCACGAACAAGTGTTCTCGGTGCGCTGCCTGACCCAGTTGATCGACGGCAGCCAGCAGCTGGAGGCACGCGGCAGCGGTTCGAGCCGGCGTCGCGCTGAACAGCAGGCGGCCGAAGGGGTGCTGGCTCAACTCGAACAGCGGTGGCGCGCATGAGCGATGAGCCGGTCGTGCCACCCGGACACCGCTGCGGCTTTGCCGCGCTCATCGGCCGCCCCAACGTGGGCAAGTCAACGCTGCTCAATGCACTCACCGGCAGCAAGGTCTCCATCGTCACGCCCAAACCCCAGACCACGCGCCATCGCGTGCTGGGCCTGGTGAACCTGCCAGCGGCACAGATCGCCTTCGTCGACACCCCGGGGCTGCACCGTCAGCAGGGCCGGGCGCTGAACC
>DATKBK010000060.1:0-8831 GCA_035514045.1 Steroidobacteraceae bacterium
GTCGGTATCGGCGATGCCGGCCGCTTCAAGCACGGCCGGATAGGAGGCATTGCCAGCCACGGTGCGCACGTCGACGCGGCTCTGCAGTTCGCGCAGCACGGTTTCGTTGGAGTCGACCACCGTGACTTCGTTGTCTGGCTCGCGGGCCAGGTGGTAGGCGGCGGTGCGGCCCACCTGGCCGGCGCCGAGGATCAGTACCTTCATTGCACCACCGTAAGGTTCGCGTAGGAGAGCATCAACCACTTGGAGCCCTGCCGCTCAAAGTTCACCTGCACGCGCGCCTGCGCGCCCTGGCCTTCCAGGGTGAGGATCACGCCGTCGCCGAAGCGGCCGTGGTTCACGCGTGCACCCAGCCGGATGCCGGGTGCGGCCGACTCGGTCAGCCCATCGCCACGCAGGCGTGTCGCCGGCGCCGCGGGACGCCACGCCTGGCCGATGACCGGCCTGGCATGCTGGATGCGGGGCCGCACTTCTTCCAGCAGATCGGCGGGGATCTCGGCGATGAAGCGCGAGGGCGTACCGAAGCTGTCCATACCATGCAGGCGGCGCTGCTCGGCGTGGCACAGGTACAGCTGCTTCATGGCGCGGGTGATGCCCACGTAGCACAGGCGGCGTTCTTCTTCCAGGCCGTCGAGGTCATCGACCGAACGCTGGTGCGGGAACAGTCCGTCTTCCATGCCGACCAGGAACACCAGCGGAAACTCCAGGCCCTTGGCCGTGTGCAGCGTCATCATCTGCACCGAGTCCTCCCATTCGGCCGCCTGGCCCTCGCCGGACTCGAGCGAGGCATGGGCAAGGAACGCCGCCAGCGGCGGCAGTTTCTCCGCCTCGCTGCCGGGGCTGACCGCGTCGGCATCGAAGCCGCGCGCCGCACTGACCAGTTCGTCCAGGTTCTCGATGCGCGCCTCGCCCCGGTCCTGCTTGTCCTTGCGATAGTGCTCGATCAGGCCGGTGTTCTGGATCACATGATCGATCTGCTCGTGCAGCGGCAGGCCGCGGGTGTCCTGGTCGAGCTGGTCGATCAGCTTGAGGAAACCGAGCAGCGCCGCGGCGCCGCGGTTGCCAAGGTCCGCGATGCCCGGCGCGCCCGGCGTGCCGGAGAGCATGCTGGCGGCGGTCTGCCACATGGAGCTGGCGGCCTCGCGCGCCGTGCCGCGCAGGCTCTCGAGCGACCTTGCGCCGATGCCGCGCGTGGGCAGGTTGACCACGCGCTCGAAGGAAGGATCGTCGTTGCGGTTGGCGATCAGCCGCAGGTCGGCCAGCGCATCCTTGATCTCGGCGCGTTCGTAAAAACGCAGGCCACCATAGACGCGGTAGGGGATGCGTGCGCTGAGCAGCGATTCCTCGAAGGCGCGTGACTGGGCATTGGAGCGGTACAGGATGGCGACCTCGCGCCGTGCGCCGCCCTGGCGCTGCCATTCGATGATCCGCTGCACCACGAAATCTGACTCGTCGCGCTCGTTGTAGGCCGCATAGAGGCGGATGCGCTCGCCCGCGGCGTCGCTGGTCCACAGGTTTTTGCCCAGCCGGCCGGAGTTGCTGGCGATCAGCGCATTGGCCGCGCCGAGGATGTTGCCGGTGGAGCGGTAGTTGCGCTCGAGGCGGAACATCTGCGCCTGCGGGTAGTCGCGGGTGAACTGGCGCAGGTTCTCCACCTGCGCGCCGCGCCAGCGGTAGATCGACTGGTCATCGTCACCCACCACGAACGGGTTGCCGGCGTCGCCCGCGATCAGCCGGATCCAGGCGTACTGGATGGCATTGGTGTCCTGGAACTCGTCCACCAGCACATGGGTGAAGCGGACGCGGTAGTGATTGAGCAGCGAGGCGTTGTCGCGCAGCAACTCGAAGGCACGCAGCAGCAGTTCGGCGAAATCCACCACGCCGCTGCGCAGGCAGGTCTCCTCGTAGACCTGGTACAGCTTCGCCAGCACCTGCTGCATCGGGTCGTGGCCGGGCTTCACCTGGCCTGGTCTGGTGCCAATATCCTTCAGCTTGTTGATGTAGTACTGCACATCGCGCGGCGTGTAGCGCGTTTCGTCCAGCTCCTGCCCGCGGATCACCTTCTTGATCAGCCGCTGCTGGTCCTCGCTGTCGAGGATCTGGAAGCCGGGCGGCAGGCCGGCCAGCTGGTGATGCAGCCGCAGCAGGCGGTGGGCGATGCCGTGGAAGGTGCCCACCCACATGGCGCCGCCCGGCACGCCCAGCAGCGTCTCGATGCGGTGGCGCATCTCGGCGGCGGCCTTGTTGGTGAAGGTGACGGCGAGGATGTTGTGGGGCGCGGCGCCCAGCGCGCCGATGGCCCAGGCCACGCGATGCGTGAGCACGCGGGTCTTGCCGCTGCCGGCACCGGCCAGCACCCGCGTCGCGCCCGCCGGCGCAGTGACCGCGGCACGCTGCTCGTCGTTGAGGGGGTTCAGTATCGGCGAGAGGTCCATGGGGCCTGACGATTCTATCAGTCGCCGCGCTTGACCGATCCTTCGGCGAAGCGGAACAGCTCAATGGCCAGCACCAGCACCACCGGCCCCAGGATGAACCCGAGCGCACCGAACGCGACGACGCCGCCGATCACGCCGAGGAACACCAGCAGGGTGGGCACCGGTGTGTAGCGCGAGATGATCACCGGCCGGATGAAGTTGTCCGACGTGGACACCACGGCGCCCCAGGCCAGCATGAAGATGCCCCAGCCGATCTGGCCGGAACCGAACAGATACAGGACGGCGGGCGCCCACACCAGCGCGGCGCCGCCGAAGGGCAGCAGTCCGCACACCGCAGCCAGCACGCCGAACACGATGAACCCCGGCAGGCCGGCAATGGCAAAGCCGATCGCCACCAGCGTGCCTTGCACCAGGGCGGTCAGGCCGCAGCCGTAGACCACCGCGCGCAGCACCTTGCCCAGCCGCGTGAGCAGCGCGTTGCGCCGCTGCGGCGCCAGCGGCAGCAGGGCCGCGGTGCGGGCGAACCACTGGGCGCCATCGCGCAGCATGAAGAACAGCACGAACAGCATCACGAAGAACTTGAGGATCATGCCGGCCGTGCCGAGGAACAGCAGACCGCTGGATTTCGCGGCGGTTCCGGCCCAGTCCTGCACCCCTTGCCGCAGGTACAGCTGGATGTCGGCCATCTGCACATTGAAGCGCTGGCTGAACCACGTCGCAAGCTGCGCCGTGCGCGGATGCTGCGCGGGGTCGGTCCAGCGCGCGAGGTCGAACAGACTGGCTTCGCCCTGCACCGCGCCGGTGAGCGCGGCGACCTGGGCGGCGAAGGCGAGGCCCAGCAGCGTCAGCGGCACGAAGATCGCAACCGGCGTGAGGCCGGTGAGAATCCCCGCGGCAATGGTGCCGCTGCCCCGGCACTTGCGCGTGAGCCGCACCTGCAGCGGGTGCATGAGAAAGGCCAGTATCGCCGCCCAGATGATTGGCCCCACGAAGGGCCGCAGGATCAGCCACACGGCCAGCGCCACGGCCAGCACCGCGGCCGCGGCGGTCAGCCAGTGCCGCAGGTTGCTGTTACTCGACGTCATGTTCGCCGCATTCCCCGGGCAGCTGTGCTTGCGGCTACCACTTGTTGCGCAGCGCGCGCAGCGCCACGAACACATCGCGCGGCGCCGGCTGCTCGGGCAGCTCGGAAAAGTGCTCACGCAGGCCGGCGATGATTTCGGCATTGCCCAGCCGGAAGAAGGTGTTGAACCGCTGTTCTTCGCCCAGCGTCGTCAGCGGCAGCTCCAGCGGCCCGCTGCCTTCGAGGGCGGCTTTCAGTTGGCGGGCGGCGTCGTTGCCGGGTTCGCGCGCCAGCGTGAAGCCCAGGTTGTTCACCAGGTAGTCGTGGCCGGGATAGATGCGCGTGGCGGCGGGCAGGCGCGTGAGCCGGGTGGCAAAGGTCTCGTACAGCGCCACCGGATCGCCGCCCTGGTGACAGTTGCCCGCGCCGGCGTTGAACAGCGTGTCGCCGGAGAACAGCGCCGGCGTCTCGGCATGCGCGAACAGGCACATGTGCGACAGCGTGTGGCCGGGCGTATCCATGCATTCCAGTTCGATGCCGCGGCCCACGCGGATGACATCGCCATCGGCCAGGCCCACATCCACCTCGCCGATCTGCGCCGCGGCGCCGGCATGCGCCAGCACCCTGGCGCCGGTGGCGGCACGGATCTGCCCGTTGCCGGCTATGTGGTCGTGGTGATGATGGGTGTTGAGGATCTGGGTGATGGTCCAGCCATGCCGGCGCGCGGTGTCGAGCATCAGCTGCGCGTCAAAAGGATCCACCGCCAGCGCCTCGCCGGTCTCGGTGCACACCACCAGGTAGTGGTAGTTGCGCAGTTTGGTGTCCGGCCAGATGCGTTCGACATGCATGGGATCAGTCCTTCTTCGCCGGCGCGGCCTGCTGCAACCGGCTGCGTTCCAGTCCCACCAGGAAGCTGAACAGGTCGCGCAGCTCGGCGATGGTACCCACCGAGTCGTTCTTTATGAGGTAGCGGCCCGCGACCACGAAGGTGGGCGTGGCCGGCACCTGCCAGCCCTTGATCAGTGCCTCGCCGCGCTTGACCGCCTCGTCGATCCGGGCGGAGGCGGCTTCCTTCAGAAAGTCAGCTTCGGTCACGCCGCCGCCCTTGGCGTAGAACCGCGCCGCATCCTGCATCGTCGGCGCTGGCTGCCGCCGCTGGCCGGTGGTGCGATCAAAATAGGGAAACTCGGCAGTCTCCCAGATGGCCGTGAACATGCGCTGGTGATCGCGCTCGGCGATGCCCAGCTGCTGCGCGGTCAGGTGCGCCCGCTGGAACAGCTCCCAGCCCTGGTTGAACCCGGCATGCACATAGGCGAGTGCGGCGTCGGCGGGCAGGCCGGCCTTGATCTGCTCCACCAGCCCGCGCGCCTGGTTGCAGCCATTGCACACGTAGGAGAACACCTCGGCCACCTCGATTCGGCCGGCGGGCACGGTGCCGCTGGTCTGCGGCGTGGGCACCACGGTGTAATGACGGCCTTCCTGGAACCGCACCTGCGCCGCCAGCAGCGGCATGGGGGCGAGCAGCACGGCGACCATCAGCAGGCGGGGCAACAATCGGGCGTACATTGCGGTTCCTTGCTTGGGTTCGCGGCTATACCAGGCGCAGCAGCAGGTAATGATCCACCAGCAGCGCCAGGAACAGCCACATCAGATACTTTACCGAGAAGTGGAACACCTGCATGGGCAGCTCGCGGCGGTTCGAGCGTTTCAGCCGCACCGCATGCACCAGGAAGGCGGTGTTGAGCCCCAGTGCCGCCACCAGGTAGATCAGCCCGCTCATGCCGGTGAGCCAGGGCAGCAGCGTCACCAGGAACAGGATGATGGTGTAGAGCAGCACATGCAGCCGCGTGAACTCCACCCCATGCGTCACCGGCAGCATGGGGATGTTCACCTTGGCGTAGTCGTCGCGGCGGGCGATGGCCAGCGCCCAGAAATGCGGCGGGGTCCAGGCGAAGATGATCAGAAACAGCAGCAGCGCGTGCGGATCGACGGTGTTGGTGATGGCGGCCCAGCCCAGCACCGGCGGTGCGGCGCCGGCGGCGCCGCCGATCACAATATTCTGCGGCGTGGCGCGCTTCAGCCACAGCGTGTAGATCACCGCGTAGCCGATCAGCGAGGCAAAGGTGAGCAGCGCGGTGAGCGGGTTCACCAGCAGCCACAGCAGCGTCATCGAGGCCGCGCCCAGCAGCGCGGCGAACCCCAGCGCCTGGCGTTCGGACAGGCCGCCGGTGGGCAGCGGGCGGGTGCGGGTGCGGGCCATCTTCGCGTCGATGCGCGCATCGAGCAGCTGGTTCAGCGTGGCGGCGCTGGCGGCGGCGAGCGCGATGCCAAGATTGCCGAACAGCAGCAGATCCAGCGGCGGCAGGCCGGGCGTTGCCAGCAGCGAGCCCACCACGGCGGTCAGCGCGATCAGCGCCACCACCCGCGGCTTGGTCAGCGCCAGGTACAGACGCCAGCGCGAGGCGGCGGGGGCAGTGAGGATGTCGTGGGAAGTGGCCAAGATGGATGGGCGGTAGCTGACCTGACTGCGGACTGATGACGGGCCAGGCCGCCAGTGCTACGGGCGGGGAAGCTTAGCAGATCGGGTGCGGCCTCCCGCGGCAGGGTCAGGCCGCCAGTAGCTGAGGCACTAGCGCAGATTGATCCGCTATAGAATCAATAATAACTTATATTGCAGGAATAGATTCATCCCAGAAACACCGGACGATCGCCACGGAGGCGTCGAGGACGAACGGCGTCAGCACCTGCGACCCGCATCTCGCAGGCTTTTCCAGCCACCTTCGCCCAGTCGCCGGCCCGTCGCGAACGCCTGGAGTTCCCCGATGGCGCGCCGGCGCGCTTCAGGGTCGTGCGCGGCGGCTGCTATCAGGCGCGCAACCGGATGGCCGCGGCGCGTGATGGTGAACTCCTCGCCGGCCACCACCCGGTCCAGCAGCTCGCTCAGATGAGTCTTTGCTTCGAACACGCCAATGTCGGACATGGCCGTACTCTCTCACCAATCAGACGACTGGTTTATCCGGGTAATCGTCCTGCCGTAATGCACGTACGCAACACCACGGCTCCACCCGCTGCACACCTCAGGAATGCTCGCTGAGCCGACTTCGAACCATGGTCATCGCGCCCGCGCTACAAATCTGCCGGCTTTTCCGGCAGGCGCTGACGATAGTGCTTGACGGTAATGATGTCGATGCGATCGGGGCTGACTAAAAAGATGATGCGAAAAGGCCGTTCGAGCACTTCGCGTAGATTGTCTTGGGCAAACTCCGGCACTGACCGATCGGCGCGAGGTGGGAAGGCCAGCTTCTCGGAACGGCGTGTCAGCCGATCCACAACCTGCTGCGCGCGAAGAGGAGAGTTCTTCGCGATGTAGTCGTGGATCTCTCGCAGTCGGGCCTTGGCTTTGGCCGACCAGTAAACGATCACTCAGGTCACTCAGGCAGCCCGAAGTCCCGCCGCACCTCGGCCACCGATGTCACGCGCCCGGCCTTCACGTCCGCCAGGCCCTCTTCAATGTCCGCCCGAACCTCGATGCGGTACGCCAGTTCCTGCCAGGTCACGCCTTCCGGCAATTCATCAATCAATTCATGCGCTTGTTGCTTGGCGCTGTGGACGGCTGCGCGGCTCATTCGATCGCTCCTTCAAGGCTTGCCGAAGTATAGTCTTGAACGCTCAGAAGTCGAAAATCGACCCGGCCGGTGGGCCGGGCCGCAAAGAATGACGCCCCAGAGTTAAAACCGCAGCTGCTACCAGGCGCGCAACCGGATGGCCACGGCGCGTGATGGTGAACTCCTCGCCGGCGACCACCCGGTCCAGCAGCTCGCTCAGATGAGTCTTTGCTTCGAACACGCCAATGTCGGACATGGCCGTACTCTCCAATTAGTTAGATGACTGGGTTGTCCGGGCAATCGTCCTGCCGCAACGCGCGTGCGCAACACCACAGCTCCACCCGCTGCACACCCGCAGCGTGCAATGCCTCGATAGCCGCCCGGGCGGTATGACCGGTGGTCAGCACGTCATCCAGCAGGGCGACATGGCGCGGCACCGGGCCGCGGGCCCCGCGGGCGAAAGCGCCGCTGAGGTTGCGGGCGCGCTCGGCGGCCGGAAGGCCGCTTTGCGCCAGCGTGGCGCGGACCCGCTGCAGCAGATCGCGGCGCAAGCGCAGCCGCGCACCGCCGGGGTCACGCAGCCGTTTAGCGACGTGCCGGGCGATCAGGGTGGTCTGGCAGAAGCCGCGCTCACGATAGCGCGACCGGTGCAGCGGCATGGGCACCAGGCACTCGGGCAGTGGGCGTTGCGAGTTGCGCAGGGCGCGCGCCAGCAGCGTGCCCAGCACGCGCGCCGGCGCGACGTCGCGCTGGAACTTGAGCCGCAGGATCAGCTGGTCCACCGGATCCTCGTAGCGGAACAGGCAAAAGGCGCCGTCGAGCGGTGGCAATTCGGGCGGCGCGCGCGGACAGGCGTTCTCGCAGTGGATGCAAAGATCGAGACCCCAGGGTTCATCCAGCCTCTGTCCGTCGGCGCCGCACAGCACGCATACCGGTGGGGCGATGAGGTGGGTCAGGTGCTGCACGAAGCCCATGGGCCAGTGTGACTGCCGGCCGCTGTGCGGCGGGTCGGCATATCCTCACGATTCGCTGCAAAATTGACGGCCGCCGGCGCCTGGGGCACGTTCCATATCTTCCCGGCAAGCCAAAGGTGGGGATCATGTTCCGAGTGCTACCAGTCGCCGCGACGCTGCTTTTTTGCGCAGCCTGCACCCGCGCTACGCTGCCGCCCGACCTCACCGGCATCTGGACCCTGAACGCCGAAGGCCGCGCGGGTGCATCGCTCAATGGCGTTGGCGACTTCCAGAGTACGGCGCCGTTCACGCCCGAGGCGCAGCGCTTGGTTGCCGACTATCGCGCACTGGTCGATCCGACCGGCGACACGCCCGGTGCGCACTGCGTTCCGCATGGCATGCCGCTGGCAGTATTCCTGGGTGGTGGCTATCCGGTGGAGTTCGTGCAGCGTCCCGAGCAGCTCACCATCATTTACGAAACGCACAACGAGGTGCGGCGCGTGTTCCTCGATGGACGCCGCATCGACGATGCCGATGTGCTGCCCAGCCGGGGAGGGGTGTCGCGCGGCCGCTGGGAAGGCGACACGCTGGTGGTGGAGACCACGGGCCTGACCGAGAGCATCGACCAGGCCACCGCGCACAGCGCGAACGCGCGGATCATCGAGCGCTACACACCCCTGACCGCAGGCGGCATGCGCCGGCTGGACGTGGAGGTGACCATCGACGACCCGGAGTTCTATACCGAACCGGTGACCCTGACCCGCCAGTACACCGA
>DATKBK010000061.1:0-2798 GCA_035514045.1 Steroidobacteraceae bacterium
GGCGTCAGGCCGGCCTCGACCATCAGCTCCAGCTCCACGTGCTCGAAGTATCCCTGCCAGCGTCCCGGGGAACCCGCCGCCCCGCTGTCCGTGCCGAAGGCAATCGCAACGCCGGCATCCGCCAGCAGCTTGAGGTTGCGCTTCGCCTGTTCAAGCGCAGGCTTGATCGCCTGCGCGCCCGGATCCGCCTGCACCCGCGCCTGCCGCGCAGGATCTGTCAGCGTGCCGATCTGTTCTTCATACAGCGACCGGCCGCGCAGGAAGAACGGATCGGTGAAGAATGCCGGCGTGGATTCATAGACAAACGCCGACAGGTCGCGCGTCAGCGTCGGCACGTAGTGGACACTCCGCGCCTTGACCGCAGCGATGAATGCCGGTGTCACGTCCCGGTCGCGCACACTGTGACCGATGACATCAACACCGGCATCCACCGCAAGCTGCGCATCCGCGAGGTTGAAGATGTGGACCGCGGTGCGCAGACCCCGCTGATGCGCCTGTTCGACCTGGGCCCGGAAAGCTTCGAAGTCCGGATCGTTCGCATTGCCATTGAGGCGCAACTTGGCGTAGTCGACGCCGAGGTCGGCCAGACGATCTACGGATTCACGAGCCGCTTCGGGCGTTCGCCCGGACACGGCCTGCCCCGACGTGTACAGCCGCGCGCCATCGGCGCGTCCGGCACGCTGCTCCTCGCGCAGCGCGATGCCCGGTGCCTCGTCGGCCCGGCCCGAGCCCAAGCTGACCACTGTGGTGACACCATAGTGCGCGTACATCCGCAGCCTGCGCAGCAGGTCCTCGCGCACCGGCAGCGCACTGCCCTGCTCCACCTGCACATGGCCATGGGCGTTGACCAGTCCCGGAATGATGGTCTTGCCACGCGCGTCGATGCGCGTGGCGCCGGCCGGAATTTGCACGGCCGCTGCCGCTCCGGCCGCCATCACCCGCCCGTTGCTCACGAGCAGCGTTGCATTCGCGACCGGCGGACTGCCGGTGCCATCGAACAGGCGCGCACCGGTCAATGCCAGCACTTCGCTGGACTGGATCTGCGCCAGCGGCCGCTCAAAGGGCAAGAGCGCCAACAACAGCAAGATGGTGGCCACCATGGCACCCCCTGACAGGCCGTGTGTACTTCTGGTCATGCCGCTGACTCCTCCGCACTGATCGGGACGCCGCAAAGTACGCGCATTTTCCACGAGTCGCCCGTTTCATCGCCATAATCCCCCCAATGTTGCGCCTGCTCACCGACCTGTTCGAATCCCTTGGTTCCTCGCCTGCCCCCGCCGCCCCGGACCGGCAGCACACGCTGCAGCTGGCCACCGCCGTACTGCTGCTCGAGGTGGTGCGCGCAGATGGCGAGATCGACGCCGCCGAACGCGACGCGGTCATGGAAGCGCTGCGGTCCCGGTTCGATCTCACCCCTGCCGAGCGTGCCGACCTGTTCGAACTGGCGCGCGAGAAGTCCGAGCACACGCACGATCTCTTCAGTTTCACCGCGCGGCTCAACCAGGCGCTCGACGAGCCGGAGCGGATCCGCGTGTTCGAGATGCTGTGGAATGTGGCCTATGCCGATGGCCGCGCGGATGCACACGAGGCGCACCTGCTGCGACGCCTCGCAGGCCTGCTGCATATCCGTCACGGTGACGCGGTAGGTGCAAAATTGCGCGCGGAAGTTGCGCGCCCGCGCCCGGCCTGAAGGCCGGGGGAACAGCTAGTTCGCTGCCGGCAGAGCAGCTACTGCAGGGTCGAGCAACTTCGACATATCAGCAAGGTTCGCTTCCCGTGCCAGCATCGCTGCGGTCCGATCGTCGCTGCGCCTGATCGCGGGGTCTGCGCCCGCACCGAGCAGCATTCGGACTATATCCGTTGCTGCGGGATACAGAATCCTGTCGCTGGCCAAACCACCCCGAGTACTCCGCAGCGTGACCGGCGCATAACGAATGCCCTGCACCTTCGACTCAGCCTCCTGCAACATCCGCGCAATCTCGCTCGATGGAATATTCAATGGGCTGGCCATCTGGCTGTCCGGCACGGCCAGCATCAATGCTGTACTTCCGTTGTTATCTACTGCATTCACGTCGGCCTTTGCCGTGAGCAGCACCTGCACTGCCTCCGCCCGGATGTTGGCCACTGCAGCCATCAATGCCGTGCCGCCGTCATTGCGTTTTGCATTTGCATCGGCTCCGGCGGCAAGCAGGGCGCGCATCACATCCGCGCGCCCCCTGGCCGCAGCCAGCATCAGTAGCGTATCTCCTCCGGGCGGAATGGACTCTCCACGCGGCAGGGGTACTCCATCTCTGAGAAGACGCAGCAGTCTTGGCGCAGGAAGCGGAGTGAATCCTTTGGCCAGACGAAAGTCCGCGCGGGCCCCGGCTGCCAGCAGCACCTTTACGATCTCCACGCTGCCGGAATGCACTGCTGCGAGGAGCCCTGGCTGCAAATCCAAACCGGCGGCGATCATGCCCTGCACGATGGCAAGGCTGTCCGGATCGTTGCCGGCAGCTGCGTACACCAGAGCTGGGCTGCCATACTCCCTCGCCACGCGCAGATTCGCTCCGGCTTCCACGAGTGCACGCGCCACGGCGGTGTGACCATTGACCAGCGCCCAGATCAAGGCCGTGTTGCTACCCGTTGCCGTAGTCGCGCCTGTTTCCGTATCCGCCCCTGCAGCCAGCAACGCCTTGACCACATCCAGATGGCCACCCATGGAGGCCGCAACGATTGCCGTGCGGCCAGACGACGGGGTGTCGGGGTTGACGCCGGATTCCAGCAATACCGTGACTGCGGAAAGATCGCCACGCCCG
>DATKBK010000062.1:0-3064 GCA_035514045.1 Steroidobacteraceae bacterium
TGTGGCGCCTGGCGGTGCGCAGGTGGTCAGGCGCTGCGCCGTCACGCACAACAGTTCGTCGCCGGCATGGTGGCCGAGGCTGTCATTGACAAACTTGAAGCGGTCCAGGTCGACGAACACCAGCGCAAAGCGGGTAGTGCCGCCGGCCGCGCGGACCGTGTCCTCCAGCCGTTCGCGCAACTGCAAGCGGTTGGCAAGCCCGGTCAGCTCATCGGTGCGGGCCTGGCGCTCGATGCGCTCCTTGTATTCGCGCAACTCGGTCACGTCCTCCACCGTGCCCTCGTAGCACACCAGGCGACCGCCCTCGTCGCGCACCGCGCGCGCATTCTCGGAGATCCAGATCAGCTTGCCGTCGCGACGGCGTACCTGCGATTCGAAGCCGGACAGCGAGCCATCGCGGCGGATCGCCGCGATGAAGGCGGCACGTTGGCTGCGGTCTACATACAGCTGCGCGCCGATGTCACTCATCGAGTCGATCAGCTCCGCGGTGGAGTCGAAACCGTAGATTCTGGCCAGCGCCGGATTCGCGTCGAGATAACGGCCGTCGGGAGAGGTGCGGAAGATGCCCTCGATGGCGTTGTCGAACAGGCTGCGGTAGCGACGCTCGGCATCGCGCAGCGCGCGCCACGTGGCCTGGCGCGCGCTGATGTCCTGCACGATGCCTTCCACCGCCAGCACGCGGCCCTCCGGCCCGACCAGCCCGCTGCCTCGCTCCCAGACCCAGCGCTCGGCGCCGCTGCGATGGCGGATGCGGTATTCGATGTCGAAGCGTCGCTGTTCTGCCAACGCCGCATCAATGGCGGCGCGCACGCGGGCGCGATCCTCCGGATGGGTGATCTCCTCATAGGAGATACGGCCGTTGAATTGCAGTTCCTCCGGATCGTACCCGGTGAGGACTTCGCAGCCGTCGCTGACGAACTCCATCGTCCACTGCGCGTCGTGCAGGCAGCGGTAGACCATGCCGTCGATGTTGGCAATCAGGGTCTTGAGCATGCGTGCAGTTTCGCCTGCATGCTGCTGGTCGTCGCCTTCGCCGGCCACTTTGTGGACTGACCTCACATTGATCGCCATAACTTCCCGGACAGGGTTGGAAGGCATGGATTCTGTAAGGCCACCAGGCGGACGGGAGCGGCCTGCATCACAGTTTTTGCGATGCACCATCGGCGTGCACTGGTGCCAAGCGCGGCACCACAGGGAAGCAATTCGCTCAGCGCGTGCGCAGCAAGCGCGCCTTGTCGCGCTGCCAGTCACGGTCTTTCTCGGTGGCGCGCTTGTCGTGCTGTTTTTTTCCCTTGGCGAGGCCAACTTTCAGCTTCGCGCGGCCGGCCTTCCAGTACAGCTCCAGCGGAATCAGCGTGTAGCCGTCACGCTCCACTGCACCCACCAGGCGATCGATCTCGGAGCGGTGGAGCAGCAGTTTGCGGGTGCGCGTGGGGTCGGTAACAACATGCGTCGAGGCCGACAGCAGCGGCGTAATGTGCGCGCCCTGCAGGAACACTTCGCCCTTGCGGACGATCACATAGCTCTCGGCGAGCTGGGTGCGGCCGGCGCGCAGCGACTTGACCTCCCAGCCGGTCAGCGACAGGCCGGCCTCGAAGTGTTCCTCGATGAAATATTCATGCCGCGCCCTGCGATTCTCCGCAATCAGCGCGCCGGGCTTTTCCGTGGTGGACTTGGCCATGCGCTATTATGAGGCATGCGCAACCTCCGTCGCTCAGCGCTGGTGGCTGCCAGCCCGCAGCGTATGTTTGATCTCATCAACGATATCGAGCGCTATCCGGATTTCGTGCCCGGCTGCGGCGGCGCGCGCGTGCTCGAGCGCACTGGCGCACTGGTGCGCGCCGAACTGACGGTCGGCAGCGGCCTGATGAAGACAAGCTTCACCACCAGCAACCGTCTGTACCCGCCGCACCTGATCGAGCTGCAGCTGGAATCCGGTCCGTTCAGGAGCCTGGATGGACGCTGGACGCTGACCCCCCTGGCAGCTGGCGAAGTCAGTGGCTGCCGCGTGGAGCTGGACCTGAGTTTCGAACTGCAGGGCGGTCTTGCGGCACTGACGCTGGGTCCAGCCATGGAAAAACTGGCCACGTCGCTGGTGGATGCCTTCGTGGCACGCGCAAGGCAGCTCGAAGCGCTGAGCGTACCGGCCATACGCGCCGCAGGCTGTTAGTTAGCCGGCAGGTTGCGCAGCGCCCGGCGCCGGGGCCGACGGCGGAGCGTTGTCCTCGATGCGTTCGACCTTGTCATCCTTGAACCAGACGGTGATGCGCCGGCTTTCGCGCACGCGGCCGCGACCGGAATCGAAGAAGTCGTAGTAGTCCCAGCGTTCGTTGTTGAATGCGTCCGGCACCATCGGCGTTCCGAGCAGGTAAATCACCTGGGTGCGGGTCATGCCGGTCTGCAGCTGGGAGACCTGCTCGCGATCAAGCAGATTGCCCTGTTGCACCGGCACGCGGTACAGACAGCCGGCTGCCAGCGCAAGCAGCATCAGGAGGGGCAGGTGGAGGCGGGGGCGGAGGGTTCGCATGGTGCAGCCAGTCATAGTAAAGTAGCCGATCTTACCCGAGAGACGGAGCGCGCCCAATTGGAAGGCAAAGACCTGCGCAACGCCGGGCTCAAGGTCACCCTTCCCCGGCTCAAGATCCTGGAGATCCTCGAGGACGGGACCACCCGCCATCAGTCGGCCGAGGACATCTACAAGGCCCTGCTGAGCTCAAACGAGGACATTGGCCTCGCGACGGTGTATCGGGTGCTGACGCAGTTCGAGGCGGCGGGGCTGGTCACGCGCCACCATTTCGAGAACGGCATGGCCGTGTTCGAGCTGAACCGGGGCGACCACCACGACCACCTGGTGTGCATCGAGTGTGGCAAGGTCGAGGAATTCGTCGACTCTGCGATCGAAGAGCGACAGAAGGTCGTGGCGCGCGAGCGCGGCTTCGAGCTGCACGATCACTCGATGATCCTCTACGGGCGCTGCGCCAACTGCCGTACGCGCAGCGGCACGGGCCGCAAGAACCATCATCACGGCTGACCGGCGCCGGCGCGCGGGCGCCTGATCCTGACC
>DATKBK010000063.1:0-3348 GCA_035514045.1 Steroidobacteraceae bacterium
CCGAGCTGCCGCTCGGGGCGCGGGCACCACCGGTGCAGACCAGCCTGATCTGAACTGGGAGGATGAGCGATTCAGACGTCGGTATATCTACTTATGGTGTACCAGAGACATTGGCGCAAACTGTGTTCCTGCCCGTTGGGTAACGCAGACATCTACAGGAAAGCCGTGAAAAAACTCCTTCTGACAAGTTCCGTAGTTGCCCTGTTGCTGGGCACGAATATGGTCTTTTCCCAGGCACCAGCCGACGAACATGCGGGACATCACCCGGCTGGCGACACGACGCCTGCAATCCCGCCCGCATCCAGGCCATCGACGCAAGCCATGGGTCCGGCTGGCATGCCGCAGATGCAGGACAACATGAAGAAGATGCAGGATCTCATGTTGAAAATACACGCGAGCAAGAATCCCGCTGAGCGTCAGCAACTCCTGCAGCAGCATGCGAAGACCATGCAGGATCAGATGGGAATGATGCGTGGCATGGGCGGGCAAGGTGGAATGATGGGCGGGGGCATGAGGATGGGCGGCGGAATGCAGGGTGGCACCAGTCCGCCAGCCAATGCGCAACAGACGATGCAAGCCCACATGGACATGATGCAAATGATGATGGACCAGATGCAGCAACACCTGGAAGCTCAGCAGGACGCCACGCCAGTCAAGTAGCCCGGCCGCGACAGCGCGCCGATGCTTTCAAGTCAAGCGCGTGCGATCAGGCTTCCATTCAATACCACGGCCGTACCTGGTCGGGGATGCAGCTCCACCACGCGGTCGCCGTAACGCACCCTGCAACGGTTTCCGGAAGCGCTGCGAATGACCGCCGAGGTCAGCTTGCCGTCGCGCCAGGCCAGGTCCAGTTCGAAGCCACCACGCGCGCGCAACCCGCTGACGCTGCCACTGGGCCAGGCCCGGGGCAGGGCCGGAAGCAGGTGAATTTCTCCGCCGTGCGACTGAACGAGCATCTCCACCATGCCTGATGTGGCGCCGAAATTGCCGTCGATCTGGAAGGGTGGATGCGCGTCGAACAGGTTTGGATACACGCCGCCACCGCTGCCATAAACCTGATCCTGCGAATAAACCGGGGTCAGCGCCTTCTGCAGCAGCCGATACGCATGATCGCCATCCTGCAGGCGCGCCCACAGATTGATCTTCCACGCGAGACTCCACCCCGTGCCGTCATCGCCGCGCAGCTCAAGGCTCTTCTTCGCCGCGGCGAACAGCGCGGGGGTGCCGCGGGCCGTGATCTGGTTGCTGGGGAACAATGCATAGAGGTGCGATACATGGCGGTGGTCGATTTCCGGCGCCTCCAGGTCCCAGTCCTCCAGCCACTCCTGCAGCTGGCCCGCCTTGCCGACCTGCATCGGCGCCAGTCGCGCGCGCACGCCAGCCAGCGTCGCGCGGAACTGCTGGTCCACCTGCAGTTCCTGTGCGGCGTCGATGCATTGCTGGAACAGGTCACGCAGGATCTGATCATCCATCGCCGGGCCGGCGCAGATCGCCACGCCAGCGGGATGCCGGTTCTCGGGCGACAGCGAGGGACAGGTAACGAGCCACCGGTGCGTCGGCTCCTCGATCAGTGTATCGATGAAAAACTGCGCGGCGCCCTTCATCACCGGGTAGGCGCGGGCAAGAAACGCCCTGTCACCGGTGAACTCGTAGTGGTTCCACAGGTGCGTGCACAGCCATGCTCCGCCGGCCGGCCAGAAGCCCCACAAAGGACCATCGATCGGTGCAGTCTGTCGCCACAGATCCGTGTTGTGATGGCAGACCCATCCCCGCGCTCCGTACTGGACCTGCGCCGTGCGGCTGCCATTCTCGACCAGCTCCGCCACCATGCGCAGCAACGGCTCATGACACTCGGACAGATTGGCCGTTTCGGCAGGCCAGTAGTTCATCTCCGCGTTGATGTTGACCGTGTACTTCGAATCCCAGGGCGGTGCCATCGACTCGTTCCAGAGTCCCTGCAGGTTGGCAGGCTGGGTCCCGGCCCTGGAAGAAGAAATCAGCAGGTAGCGTCCGTACTGGAAATAGAGCGCAGCGAGCTGTGGATCCAGTCCTTCCAGGAACTTCCCGGGGCGCTGGTCCGTCGGCAGCTCTGACGCGGCGGAGGTTCCCACGTCCAGCGTCACGCGATTGAACAATCGCTGGTACTCCCTGACATGATCAGACCGCATGGCATCGAACGATCTGCCGCTGGCCGCCGCCAGCTTCGCGCTCGCGATCTGCTCCGGATCGCCACTGACATCCTTGTAGCTGCGATAACTCGTCGCTGCGGCGATGAGGATGGTGGCCGAATCGGCGCCATTGACCGCGATCCTGGCGTCGGCGCCAGTGGTGCTGCCGCCACTTGTCCGAACGAGCACGCGGGCCTGGAACCGCAATGCACCCGCGATGCCGGATGACGCGCCATTCCGGCCAGTCATCACCAGCGTGTCGGAGCCGGCGAGCGACACCTCTGCCTGCTGTGGGGTCACGAGGCCCAGGTTGAAGTTCAGACTCCCCGGACGATCACTACGCAGGTGCATCACGATCACCTGGTCCACCGCACTGGCGAAGACCTCGCGCGTGAAGCCGGCGTCGCCGGCGCGATAGGCGACGCTGGCAATCGCGGTTTCAAGGTCCAGCTCCCGCCGGTAGTCGCGCCAGGCAGTCTGGCCGGGAAACTCCAGCATGAGGTCGCCGACCGGCTGATACGGCATCTGCTTGAGCGGGCGGGCCATCATCCTGGCGCCGACCAGATCGTGGGCCTCCTGGTAGCGGCCTGCCAGGATCAGGCGGCGCGCTTCGGGCAGCGCCGCCAATGCATCCGGATTGTTCGGGTCGTAGGGCCCGCCAGCATACAGTGTGTCCTCGTTCAGCTGCAGCCGTTCGCTCGAGATGCCGCCGAAAACCATTGCGCCCAGTCGTCCGTTGCCGACCGGCAAGGCTTCGACCCATCGGGTTGCCGGTTTCTCATACCAGAGGACCAGCTGGCGCGGCTCGGGGCCGGGCGGATCCGCCGCGGCCGCGCCTGCCGCCTTCATCCCCACCGCTACCGGCAGGGCGACGCCTGCGGCCGCGATGAAGTCCCGCCGCGTGATGGACCCAGCCAGTTTCCGCCGATCGCGCCTCGTTCCGGTCTTCAACCTGTTGCTGGACATTCCCGTGTAACTCCCCGCAGCTTCGCCCGCCATGCCGGTGGCATGCGCGAATATGTCCGATGATAATGGTCATACACAACTACCCGGTGGGGGTTCGTCATGCGTCAGGCAAATCATTCGTTACTGGTGGTGATCGCCGGCACCTTGATGCTGCCCTGGAGCTGGGCAGCACAGCTGCCCGCGGAGCTGCCAGTGCAGACCGAGGCCCAGCGCG